>CAZWHR010000144.1:0-3211 GCA_964633675.1 uncultured archaeon
CTGCGCTTCGCTTGCTCTCAGCGGGCAGTCACGGGCGCGACACGGCGCGCGCAACTTCTGGGCGGGCGCCTTCGGCGCCAGGGATTTATAGACCCCTCTACGCGAGTCCTTGTTATCTTCAGCACTTCTCTTGAAGCCATGAGTTATGATAGAGTAGGGATGAGGTTGGCGTAAGAAGATCAAATTGCAACCGTATGTCGTCAAAAACCATCGCTCTCGGCGTCGCTGCCCTGCTCATTGTCACAATTGGAGGAATCGGGGCGTACAGCCAAATGTCACACACGTTACACAAAGAGCCTGCGATCAAGAGACAAGCTGTGAATGAGCCAGTGGCGCCGAGTCAAACCAGCTCACCTTCGGAACCTGAAGAGCAACCGGCGCAGACTGGTGAGGTAGGCTCTGCTCCTAAGACCGACATTTCAGGTTGGAATACATATCGAAATGCGAGCTTTCGTGTTAAATATCCTCCGTTTTGGAATGTAGTTGGAGAGTTTAGACGTACACAATCTATTAAAATAAGCAATAAAAATCATGTTGCGCGATTTTCGCGTGAACTATTGCCCGGACAAGTAATTGTTTCCCTAATGCCTGAAAGCAAGGACTCTTTCTTTCGGCGGCACCGAGAAGATGAAATACTTCCGGGGAAACAAGGGAAGTATAGAGTTGTGAAAAAGGAACCAGGAAGCTCCACTAGTCAGGATATTGTGATTATCAGCGTTTTTGTGCCAAACTCGCATAGCAATGGAAAGTATGGGACATGGGCCAAAATTATGTCCTCTGAGGAAGATCTAAAGGATACACAATATAGAAACCTTTTTGATGAAATAATCAAGTCAATTAAGCAGTAATTCTAGGCTGCGTGGTGAACATAATTGCTTCTGTGTAATACTAAATTTGCTCTTGTAACATCCGCAGCTCTGGTTATTTTGCTGTTAATACACGCTTCCGCATTTGCAGAAGAACCTGAGAGCTGGCTGGTTAAATATCCTGAAATTGCAGAGCGTTATGGCCATGATCCAGCACTTATTCTCGCTTTGATTAAAGTCGAGAGTAATAGAAACTCCCAAGCAGTAAGCCCAGTTGGTGCTCGAGGATTAATGCAGGTGATGCCTGACACCTGGGAAGAGACACGCGAAAGGCTTGGTCTTAGCGAAGAGGAGTGGGGTTTCGAGACGGCAGCGTTTGACCCGATAAAGAATATTGAGATTGGGAGTGCATATTTGCAATGGCTAAAGAGGCATCTTCGAAATAAAGCGGATGCATTAGATAAAGAATGGAAGGCGTCATGGCCACAAATAGGGTTGGCTGCTTATAATGCGGGGCCAGGTGCAGTTATAGACAACAATTTCGGTATCCCTCCAATAGCGGAAACTCAGAGGTATGTTCCAGATGTTATGTCATGGTTTCATCCTGTTGGTGAAAAATTCTGGACGAGGGGGTGCAGACTTCATGTGCGCTCAAGGCCAGATAGCGAGTCAACTAAAGCTGGCTCTATCCGTAAACTTGGAACGGCGGGTGAAGTTTTGGAGGGGCCAGAGATATCTGATGGTCTCGTCTGGTGGAGAATAAAATATGACGATGGTGTTGAGGGCTGGTCAGTGGATAAATGCCTGCGAGTATTTCAAGGAACTCCGACAACTCTCAGTGTTGGCGACTCTGTAAAAACTACAGTGAGAACTAATGTCCGGGTCGCTCCTTGCACCAGAGAAGATCGTTGTTCTAGGGTAAACGAACAACCTGCTGGAACAACTGGTACGATCATTCCATTTCCAGCACCTAAGCCACGTGTAGTCAATGGATATAACTGGTGGAAAGTAGAGTATGATGATGGAACGGTCGGATGGACGGTAGAAAGCGCACTTGAATTAGTCACCGCTCGTCCTGAGGTAGAAGACCTTACTCTACAGGAGGCCGTAAGCAGAGGACTCGTTAAGCTCAGAAGCAAAGGCGAGTTCTTCGGTGACGGTGTCACGTTTATTGGCACAGGTCAAAACACTGAAGACGTCATAGTTGAAGTCCGCGTCGGTGACGCCATTCTTACGAAAAATCCCAACCGCCAAGACCTGGTTGTTACGCAAAGCCGGGATATCTTATTGCCAGCCGGCGAAGAAATACGGAAAAAAGGAATCTGGGTTGCTTGTCTTGATTCAGGCAAGAGTGCCCCACAGGAAGGCGAAGAGCTTGATGTCACGACTAATCTTGCAGAGTGGCCGCAACAGCTAGCTCACGAGTTACTGAACAAGTTACGAGAGCAGGAAGGGAGCATCTCCCAAGATGCTGTCTGGCAAATCAGCGACCGTGAGAATTTTCCGGAGGTGTCGAACCCAGTACGGTCATCTCCAGGATCTAGGTTTACGTCCTCGCCCGAATTAACTCTAGCTTCTATAATAGCTAAACACGTTGACAATTGCCCGAAAGCAAAATCCGATCCTGATACGATCATCTGCCGAAGAGAAATTAAATTCGCGACGTGGCTCTACTACTCAGAACAGGACGTACCGGGAACCACTCAGCGAAAAATTGATCTGCAGACCTTGCGCAAAATGGTCTCGTTTTATGTCACGCAAACTCCCACCAATCATCCACCCGCTGGAGTGAGAAGGCAGCAAGTTGACGCTCAGTTGCAGGAACTACTCAAGCGAGCACGACCAACGCCGCTTTCGCTGAACGACGTGGCGGTGGTTCCCAACCCGATTGGCGCTACAGAAACAGCGCGGTTTCTCGTCCGTGGAACGGGCATCGAGAGTGTCAACATCAACATCTATAATCTCTCTGGTGGCAACATCTTTAGTAGTGGTCGAGTGGTAGGGAATACGTTCATTTGGCACTTACGCACCGATCATGGCAGCGTGGTGGCCAATGGCATCTACCTCTACCGCATGACAATACGGGGGGCGGAAGGGCAGGTAACGAGAAGTGAGGTCAAAAAGCTGGTCGTATTGCGCTAGAAATGTCTTTCTAAAGCATAAGATGCACGGCGTAGCCGTTGCGGTGCTCTGCGTCGTGCTGCTGTCCAGCCCGACTGCTCAGGCTGTCTCCGATAGCCACAAATTCGGCATTGGCATCGGTGAAGTCCTCCCCGAGTCGGTCGTCACCATCAAGACCCTCGTCGATTTCCCGGCCACCGCGTGGCTGACCGCCCGCGCCAACCTGGAACTCGCCTCCATTTTCGGCACGATCGTCCTTCCCCTCGAAGCGGAAGCAATCATCC
>CAZWHR010000145.1:0-3191 GCA_964633675.1 uncultured archaeon
GTCCGACATGAACGCCCGGGAGGTCGCCCTCATGATTCCGCTGGCCGTCCTGATGGTCTGGCTCGGCGTCGGGCCGCAGCCGTTCCTGGCGACGAGTGAGCCCGCGGCCAACACGCTGCTGGAGACGATCGAGGAGAAGCGGCAGGCGAGCCTCCTTCGGCCCGATCAGCGGTCGATCGACCTGGCCGCGGCGCTCGAGCAGAGTGCAGCCGAGGGAGGGGAGGAGCGAGCGAGAATCGCTACGGGTGAGCCCCCTCTGGTCGTCCCGGGTGCCCCGGCCCGCCGATTTCGAAGCGATGCCACTCCGGTTCGCACGATCTCTCTCGCAGGAATCCCCGATCCGACCCCATGAGCAGTCCGCTCTCCCGATCCGAGATCGAGAACGCACTGGAGGAGCTCGACGGCTGGAGTTACGAGGACGACCGGCTGGTCAAGACGTTCACGTTCGAAGACTTTCAGGCGGCGATGGGATTCATCGTCCGCGTCGGCTTTCTCGCAGAGGACGCTGGGCACCATCCGGAGCTCGAGAACGTCTACGACACCGTGACTCTCGCCTTTACCACCCACGATGCCGGCGGAAAGGTGACCCGGAAGGACGTGGACATCGCCCACGAAATTGAAGCAATATGACCGACCCTCTTCTCGCAGCCGACCTCTGGGCCCTGATGCCGATGGTCCTGGTGACCGTAGCGGGCCTGGTCATGGTCGTGGTGGACGCGATCTGGAACGACTCGCCGGCGATCCCCGTGGTCGGGGCGGTCGGCCTGCTGGCCGGGATCCTATGGGAGATCGGCAACCTCGGTCAGACCGGAACCGCCTTCTCCGAGATGGTGCTGTACGGGGGCTTCGCCTCGTACGTGAACATCGTGGTGCTGCTCAGCGCGCTGTTGAGCATCGTGCTCTCGGTGCCGTATCTCAGGCGCATCCGCCACGACTATGGCGAGGTCTACGCCCTGATCGTATTCGCGGCGGTGGGGATGATGGTGCTGGCCTCGGCCAACAGTCTGGTGACGGTGTTCGTCGGTCTGGAGACGATGTCGATTCCGCTGTACATCCTGACCGGACTCGTTCGGGAGAACGCCGCGGCGAACGAGAGCGCCCTCAAGTACTTCCTGCTGGGGGCCTTCGCCACCGGCTTCTTCCTCTACGGCATCGCGCTCATCTACGGGGCCACCGGCACCCTCTATCTCGATCAGATCGCGGCCGGTCTCGAGGAGCAGGGCCGGTACCTCTTCTTCTGGGCGGGCGTGGCGCTGCTTTTGATCGGATTCCTCTTCAAGGTCAGCGCCGTGCCGTTCCACATGTGGAGCCCGGACGCCTACCAGGGGGCGCCGACCACGCTCACCGGATTCATGGCCACCGGTTCGAAGGCGGCCGCCTTCGGGAGCCTGGTGCTCGTGCTCTACCACGCCCTCTCGGTCCAGAATGCGCCGTGGCATCTGGCGCTCGCCGTCATCGCCGTGATCACGATGGTGCTGGGCAACGTGGTGGCGCTCGCTCAGGACAATGTGAAGCGGCTGCTCGCGTATTCGGCCGTCGCCCACGCCGGATACGTGCTCGTCGGGCTCTCCGCCGGCAACGCGACGGGCTACTCGGGGGCGCTCTTCTATCTGCTCGTCTACACGCTGATGAACGTCGGTGCGTTTGGTGTGATGGCGATCCTGGAATGGGACGAGGAGCAGGGCCGCGAGCAGACGCTCCAGTCGCTCGCGGGCATCGGATACCGCAAGCCGCTGCTGGGCGTGGTCATGGGGATCTGCATGTTCAGTTTGATCGGCTTTCCGCCGCTGGGCGGATTCATCGGGAAGTGGAAGGTCTTCGCCGCGGCGATCGAAGCCGAGATGACGTGGCTGGCGCTGGTGGGCGTGATTACGAGCGTCGTGTCCGCCGGTTATTATCTGCGCGTACTCGTCTATTTCTGGATGCGGCCCGAGGAGGAGCAGCCGGAGGAGGTTCAGGGTCGGTCGTTTCCGGTGCCGACGTCCTCGGCGTTCGTGCTCACCTTCTGCGCGGTGGGCCTCGTGATTCTCGGCGTGCTTCCCTCGACCGTCCTCGACCTGACCAGCGCGTTCTTCGACGGAGTCTCCCGGGTGGCTCTCGGCATGTGATCCCCGAAACCTGGCGGTCGGTTCGGACCGTTATTATCGGGCGACTTCTCCAGTATGTAGCAGTCTCTTCACCGTTTCCCTCTCACGCACAGCGACCAATATCATGGCCGACTTCACTCTTCCCGATCTGCCCTACGACTACGACGCCCTCGAGCCCCACGTCGACGAGCGCACGATGCGCATTCACCACACGGGGCACCATCAGGGGTACACGGACAAACTGAACAACGCACTGGAGGGGCATCCGAACCTCCAGGACAAGTCGATCGAGGAGCTGCTTTCGGGACTCGGAGCCCTCCCGGGCAGCGTGCGCACGGCCGTCCGCAACAACGGCGGCGGCTACTACAATCACCGCCTCTTCTGGCCGGTGATGGGCCCGGACGGCGGCGGAAAGCCGGACGGAGCGCTCCTCGATGCGATCAAGAGCGACTTCGGGTCGTTCGGCGACTTCCAGGACGAGTTCTCCGCGGCGGCATCCGGACAGTTCGGCAGCGGCTGGGCCTGGCTCGTCGTGAACGGTTCTGGGGACCTCGAGGTCGGTTCTACACCGAACCAGGACAATCCGCTCATGGCGGACGTCTCCGACTTCACCGGCACGCCGATCCTGGGTCTGGACGTCTGGGAGCACGCCTATTACCTGAACTACCAGAACGGACGCGGCACGTACATCGAGAACTGGTGGAACGTGGTCAACTGGGACCAGGTCGGTCAGAACTATCAGAACGCCTCCTGAATCAGGGTTGATGCCCCCTATGAAGTGAGGAGCGATGCGCGGAGGGTGGCGGCTGCCGGTCGCCACCCTCCGTATATCTCCTCGTCCGGAGATTGCGCCACGCTACGTTCGTTTCCCTCTACGTCGAGTCTCATGGCCGAAGAGTCCGATCTGACACGCGTCCACGTTCTGGAGAAGGTGCTCGAATCCGACTGGTTCGAGAACCAGGATGAAGAGACCCGGGAGCTCGTCCGATACTTTGCGGGGCAGACCGCCGAGCTGCTCGGCCACACGAAGGAGGAGACGCACCTCGTGCTGAACATGGTGGCCATGGACAACAGGTACGTGCACGTGCCGAACGAATTCATCGA
>CAZWHR010000146.1:0-3168 GCA_964633675.1 uncultured archaeon
GCTGTAACTGATGCCGACGAAGGGCCAGGGTAATTCGGGAGATCGGTGCGTCGTTTTCCGAATTTGTCTTCTGTAGCTGATTTAAAATCAATTCGTTTTCCCGATCGATCATCAATCTATTGTGTTAGATGCGTTGCCCCGGAAAAAAGTTCCCTGTGTATTCGTGATCGCCGTGAGATTCGTGAAAACGTGAGAATCGTTCGACGTGTCGCGCGTCGGTCGTCATCGGTAAACGGGCGATCATGACGATAGATCAACATCGTTTTTTTATTTCACGTTTCCGCCCGGTTCAGGATAAAGAAGTTCGATCACTTAAATTTGAAATCGCAAGGGCCATACGTGATATTGACGATTAAACTATGGTCGACCGCCAATTCGAAGGATGAATTGAAAACTAATTTGTTCATGAATAACGTTCAGAAATTTGTCCTGAGCCTATCCCTTCTTGTTGTGTTCTCAGCGTCCGCGATGGCAGAGGAACCGCTTTCGGTGTTGATCGTCGACGGACAGAACAACCACAACTGGCAGAAAACAACCCCTGTTTTGAAAATGATCTTCGAGAATAGCGAGCGTTTCGAGGTGAGCGTTGAGACGGCCCGGGACGCGTCCAGTTTCACACCGGATTTCTCGGCGTACGACGCGGTTGTCTCGAACTACAACGGCGATATGTGGCCGGAGGAGACACGAAAGAATTTCGTGCGGTACGTGCGAAACGGCGGTGGTTTCGTGCCGGTGCACGCCGCGGACAACTCGTTCAGTGGCTGGCCGGAGTACAACCGGATCATCGGACTCGGCGGCTGGGGAGGCCGAAACGAAAAACACGGGCCGTACGTGTATTACAGGGATGGAAAACTCGTCCGTGATCATTCGAAAGGTGGTGGAGGAACCCACGGGCCGCAGTGGGCGTACCCTGTTACGAACCGTCTTCCGAACCATCCGATTCTGGATGGGATGCCGAAGGTCTGGAAACACGCCGAAGACGAACTGTACGCCCGTCTGCGGGGGCCGGCGAAACAGATGTCCGTGCTTGCCACCGCTCCGTCCAGGAAGACCAACCGGCACGAACCGCTCCTCATGACGATTCGCTACGGGAAGGGTCGCTGCTTTCACACGGCACTCGGTCATGACACAAAATCAATGTCCGGGGTTGGATTCCGGATTACATTACTTCGTGGTACGGAATGGACAGCCACCGGTGACGTGACGATTCCCCTGCCGGATGAAATTCCGTCCGGGGATCGTGTCAAGCAAAACAAGGATTAATCGACCTGGAGGAAAGACCCCATCCGACAGGGAAGCGTCCACTCCCTGGGAACTCAGCGAGCGCCCCGCAAGGAGTTCGACCGCAAAGAAACCCCGTTTCAGATTGGGTCTAACGTAAGCTGAACGATAAGGGAGGGAAAGAAGAATCTGTTTGTCAGGCCCCTGAAAGATCACGTGACATTTCATCATGTTTTCCTTTCATCGTACTTCGTACGGCCCGGACCGGGTCTCTTTCTCCTCGAAAATGCACTTTTTACGGCCTTTCCTCCTGGAAATGCCTTGTTAGGGCCTGTCCGAAAAGGTGGCGCGCTCTCAGTGAGAGCACCGCCGGGTTAGCTGGTGCATTTTTTGCCGATAGAAACCCCATTACAGCGGGTTTGTTGAGGCAAAACAATGTGCCAGATGACCCGGCGCTGCCTCATTTTCGAAGAAAACGTCCCGTTTTTGGGTCAAAACCGGCCAATTTCTCATCACCGATGCACTTTTTCGGCATCGCTTCTTCAAAATCGACCGGTTTTGCCTCCAAAAACGGGACGCTGAGAACGCGCCACCTTTTCGGACAGGCCCTTGTTATGCACCAGACATCGGAGCTGAGTACGGCCCCCTTTTCGGATCAGGTCCATCAGGGCCGTTCGTAATGAATGGTGTCGGAGATCGGTTGACCGAACCGATCTGCGAGCCGAAAGAAAAATTCCCAGTCGCCCTGTTGTTCACCGACCCGGACCAGGATCCGATTGCGTCCTTTTTTCAGGTGAACCCGTGCGACGTTCTGATCCGGCTCGGCACCACGAGCCACGTCCTTATCAAGTACGATTTTGTCATTGATCCAGACGGTTATGGAATCATCACTTCCCACGGCGATCGTTGCGTCCTGCTCAACATCGCTTCGCACGATGGTATACGCGTACGCTTCCGTCCGGTCCACCCCTCCAAACCGTTTCTCAAGATTTACGGCCTGTCCGCCGAATCTATCCCCGTCATCCTCTTTCAGGAAGGGCTCCCAGGTCACGGTACCTCCATTTTTCCCCGGATGTTCGTTCTCTAAATTCACTTCTTTCGGCGTACGTTTCACGTTTCCTTTCGGCAGGGGACCGAGGACCATCCAGTCCCGGTAAAGGGTACCGATAATATCCTGTCCCTCACGTTTGTTCTGAAACGCCTGATCGGCGGATGTAAACCGTTCCTGTAAATTGTTCCGGTCGGGCAGCTCATCCTGCAGTGGAACCACCCAGGCCGGGTTCCCGTCCACTCTCACCTGTTTCAGATAATCTTCCGGAAGGGGTTGATCATTCAATTCCACCTGCGGTTGGTCGTCGAGACCAAACAGAAACAGGGCCCTCGCCCGATCCGGTCGGTTCTTCTGCCCTTCTTTCAGGGCATGGTCAACTCGAACGAGCTGTTCGGAGGGACGAAGCATCACACGCGTGATTCCGACCCGGCCGTCCGCCTGGGCCCGGACCCCACCCGGCGTTTGAAGCTGAAAGAAATTCATGTCCGGCAACGGATTGTACCCGACGTACGTTTTTGAAATCGGATCCGTCTGTAGATAACCCATTTTGCCCTCTTCCGTTCGGAGGGTCGCTCCATTTTTCTTCAGCAACGAAACACGCCCCTGACGGGTAAGCGAGGTGTCCCGATCTACGTTTTCATCGAGGTACGGCCACTTCCCGTTCACGTTGCGGTGCGTGAAGAGCTTATCCGTACTGCCCCCCCGGTACATCGTATGAACTCCGGTGGATATGGTATCCTCCCCGCTTTCGTACGTCACCTTCATGACCTGTTCGTCGTCATTCCAGTCTGTTTGAAGTTCGGCGTTCTGAAGATGACGGCGAAATGCGTCGAACCCTTCGTACTCGGTTCGGTCGCCGTATTCAATGATCCAGCCTCCATACGCCGCATCCATCC
>CAZWHR010000147.1:0-1371 GCA_964633675.1 uncultured archaeon
TTAGTATGAACAGCGAGAATCCTCCAGGTTTTTAACCTGGAGATGAATCGGCTGTAATTTTTTTCTTTTTGGAGATGTATAGTATGTGTTTGAGGGACTGCCAGTTTGCCTTTGGTGAGGGTCTGGCAGTCCCTTGGAGTTGTGTTTGACTATGAAATCAAATAGCCATAGCTATGGTCAGTCGATGCTCCATGTTGTGTGGAGTACCAAATACCGGTACAATATGTTTTCTAAACCGAAGTATAAGAATCTTGCAGGTGCTGCTGTCCGCCAGGCTGCGGGGAGGCATGGATTGGAGGTTGAGGAGCTTGCGGTTGCGAGTGATCATGTCCATGTGGTTGTGTCGAAGCCTATGGACATGTCGCCTTCTAAGTGTGCGAAGCTCCTCAAGGGTGCTTCATCCCGCCTAATATTGGAGGAATCAGAGGGATTCCGCCGCCGTTACCCAAGAGGCAATCTATGGTCTCGTGGGTACTCCTGTCGGACAGTAGGAGAGACTGACAGAAACACAGTTGAGAAGTATGTCAAAGACCACAAGCAGAATCAAGCAACCCTATCCTCGTTCAGCTAAAGGGTTGCTCAGTTGACGGATGCCCCCGACTTCAGTCGGGGGAGGACGTCACTGGAAGAAGAACAATTAAGCACTCTACCTGACAGGATAGAGGCAGCTCTAAAGAAGAAGGGATTCTCAGATTTTTATTTGGAAGAAAGAAAGCCGCTTAGTGTGGATGATAAGCCTTTAGAGTTAGGTAAAGAAACTGTTGATGAGCTTGCGGAAGACCTGGACCTACTGTCTGGTAAGTGGGTGCTATTCTTCGAGGAAAATAACGTATTGAGTTGTTGGGGTGATATAAAAAGCATGGTTGAGGAAGAAAAGATCCCTTCTGCCAAGATATCCACCAGATTACAGATCGAGAAAGGACTACAATCTAGATATGTGGCATGCGTATATACAGAGGATTACACGGATGAAAAGGATGTTATGAGGGTTAAGGACTGTTTGCGTGATAAAGGTTTTGAGCAGGAATTACACTATAAACCCGATATATACACAACTCTTGGGATTTACCATGATAATGCGGAGGAATTCGGTCTTGAAGGAGTTAGCAGGTACAGCGGTTAGTTAATAATTCTTTGACTAGTTTTTCCCTATCTCTCTGTTAAATCTTTTCCTGTGAAACTTATTCCTTAGAATTCTGCAACAATTTTTGGCATCCCCATAGTTCCTAGCGCGGAGTCCTGAAATCTACGATTTAAGTCCAGATTACTCTTTAGGAGTCTTCTTCCCACTGAATTCACCCGGAATTCAGTTTGAGCAGGCTTTTCCTCCAGAAAAGCTGCGCTGTCACTCTCCACTTGAAAGGTGGCAGA
>CAZWHR010000147.1:1381-3089 GCA_964633675.1 uncultured archaeon
GGCGCACAATGTGGGACATAAGGCCTAATTTATGCAGAGGTTCCAAACATATCCCCGGCCAGTAAGTCTTTTTTACTTTTTTTGGATTCTATAGTTCTATTTCTACAAGTAAACAAATATCTTCAAAAGCGGGAGGAAGAGTTTATACACTTATAGGTGTTTGAGGATTCAGAAAAGATTTATAAGGGAGCAGTCGAATGAAGGGTTAGGTAGATTAAATTATGGGATATGGAGTAGAGGGAGAGGAACAGAGCTGGTCGCATTATCTGGCTGATAAATTTGGGGCTACTCTGGTAGGAACCATTATGGGTGCAGGTCTTGCGGGAGGAATAATGCTGGGTTCGTCTACAAGCCACCAACCTACCAATAAAGTTGATGAGGAGGTTTCCTCTGCTACAACAGTCCAAGAGACTGAAGAAGAAACCAACTTTGAGGGCGCCTATATGTTTGAGGTGCCCGAGGACGATGGAGTGTATCAGGAGGTAAAAGAAGATATAAGAGACAGCACTTATAAGACTCATCTAGTAGCAGAATACAAATTGACAGACAAGCGGCGAGGATTTAGGGGTAAGAGAGGTAAGGGGAAAAACAGCGAGAAGCAGACGGTGGAAGATATAGTTGAGGGGGAAGTCAAGTTCCCAAGTCTGAAGGATTATCAGGAGGAGTTCTATAAGGAAGCCTTGGAGAAGGGAGTTTATTCGTTGGAAAAGAAGGAGGGTGATGTGATAGAGTTGGACGGTCATGGAACCTCAACTGCTATAGCCGAGGACGAGGATCAGACTGGCTTCTGGACAGCTAACCATCTGATACCGCCCAAGAAGATGAAGACTCGGAGAGGAATCCTGGAGCGCCAGAGTTTCAAGCATTTCTACAAGGTGAGTTATGTTAACGAGGATGGTGAGGAAGTAGAGAAAAAGGTGGAAATGAATTTAGCATACAGGGATAAAGATCTAGATACTGCTGTTTTCACATCAAAGACAGCTGGCGAGGAACTTGATATCCCCAGACCTGATGTAAACGATTCTTTCGCAGACATAGATCGTATAGAGCTGGGTAACGTTGTCCTAAACTCGGGATATCCTCTGAACCTGAAGAAGGCATGGACCGTTGGAAAATTCACCAGCTACGGTATGGATGAGGTGCCTGAAAGGTTCCCCTGGGATGACGAAGCTTTCTACATAATGGACAAGCATACCAATCCCGGTGAGTCCGGATCAGCAATCTACGTTCTTGACAAAGGAAAGGACGGAGAGATAGAGGCTAGAATAGCAGGTATGGTGAACTGGGGTTATCCAAGAGCTCAGGCTGTCAATGGTGCTTCGATGATAGATAAATCGCTTGAAGAGATGGAGGATCACTGGCTTTTCTTTGATCCGGATGTGAAGTAGAAGGAATGCTATTAGATTTCTCCGGTAAATTAGTCTAGGAACCTATTATATCTCCCACAATCTCATCTACTACTGCTTGTAGATCCTTATCCTGTGGTGTGCTGTCTATAACTAGATCGTAGTGTTTTTTGTTGGTATGGGCCTTGTCGTAGTTTATTGCACCCTTATTGACCTCATCCAGCTGCCTCTTCAGGAGCTTTTTCTCTCTACCATGCTTATCTAGCTCTTGGTAACCTTTCCTATCCTCAACTCTCTCCGCTCTTGCCTCTACATCAGCAATCAACCGCACTTTCAGTATATCATCTGTACCGAGCCTATTT
>CAZWHR010000148.1:0-3087 GCA_964633675.1 uncultured archaeon
GCAAATTCAAACTCGTAGAAATGTGGGAAGACGGAAAATTCGAAAACCAAGCATACACTGTATTTTAGTTTTTAATCGTTTAATTTAACTTGTTATAGAGTTTTTATATTATATACGGAGCGTTGTTTTAATGCATATAGGCAAAAAGGTTATAGATAAAGAGTCGGAAAGTAGGGATCCTGCTATAGTTGTTGATGTTTTAGATGTTCCTATATCTGAATATTTTGTTGATGATATAGGGGGTACTGTTTTAGATCAAAATCCTGGGTATCCTTCAAGTGATACTGTGGTTGAAGTTGTTTTTAATAATGACTTTGAGTATAATATTAAGGATTTTGTTGAAAAAATAGATAATGGTAATTTTAGCAAATGTGAGTTTGATGTTTATTCATATCCTAGTAAGAGACTTGTAGAATATAGGCAAGCTAAGATATGGTTTGATGGGGCTTGTGAACCATATAATCCTGGTGGACATGGTACTTATGGATTTGTGATTAAGACTTGTGAAAGTGAAATAACTGGTAGAGGGTATATAGGTAATGGAGAAGGTATGACAAATAATATTGCTGAATATACTGCTTTAGTAAAAGCTTTGCAGGAGGCTAAAAAATATAATGAACTAGGTTTGCTTGAGATATATGGAGATTCTAAACTTGTTATTAAACAGATGACTGGTGAATACAGGGTTCGTAATAACCATCTTATTTCTCTTTATAAAAAGGCTAAGGATATATCTAGTATTTTTGATAAGTCACATTTTAATTGGGTTCCTAGGGAAAAAAACCAGCAAGCTGATAGTTTAACAAAAAAAGAATATAAAGAAAAGGTTTATGGTGATAATAAAGAAAGGGCGAAAAATGAAAAAATGAGAATACATAAAATTGAAGGATCTAAATTTATGGTTAAAAACTATATAGTTGATATAGATAAACAGTCCTGTACATGTATTGACCATAATATGAGAAATAAGAAATGTAAACATATATTTAAAGCTGAAATGGAGTATGAAGAAAAGTATAATATAAAAAGGTAATATACTCTTTAAATTTTACTCCTGTCTTCCAAAGGATTTTTTATTTTTTCAATCTTTTTCGTTTTCTTCTTGTGCGAATCCTGCGCTTAGAATTTTTGTCATTGCACTTGATAGTGTTTCATCGGTTGGTTCAAAGTATTTAGGATCTATTTCAGCTACTAAACCTGTAGTGATATTTGGAGAGGTGGGTATGAATATTATTTCTTTCCCGTCTTCTGTTTTTCTGCCGGTTTTAAAGCCTGTTATTCTTATTTCACCCATTTTGATTTTCACTGGTTTTTTGAATTCTCCTCCTCCTGAAAGTATTACTGTTACCGTAACTTTAGCTATACGGTATAATGATCCTATAATAGGAATTTTATTAAGATATGAATCAAAAATTACTTCAATTTTTTTTCCGATATCAGTTTTTACAATTGTACCTACAATCTCTATAATAATGGATATTAAGATTATAGTGACAGATATCTGTATAAATTCATTTAATATAGAATAGCTTGTTAGATTAAAATATTTACTAGGTAGTAACGGTATTTTATCTATTATCCAGTTGAAAATATAGGCTATTATTATAAGTGGTACTATTATGAGTATCCCCGCTGTGAAACGTCTTTGTGGTGTTGGAACGCTATCGATAAAACCTGTTTTTTTGAGGTCGGGTTTGTCTGACATTTAATAGTTTTAGATATTGAAATAAATTATATCTTACTTCAAATACATGTCTTTTATATACTAAACATATTATTGAAAATAGAAAATGGATGTTGAAAGATAACAGAAATATTTATAATAATTAAATATATCTTATTTAGAACTAATATATTTTATATAATAATTTATTTATACTATGTTTATTCGATAAGTAATTTTATTTTTAAATTAAAAAAATAATAGATATGTTTTTAGAAATATATTTTCTATATAGGTTTAAATAGATATAGTAAATGAAAAAAAGTATAATTATCAAATTAATTTAATTAATTATATATCATGGTAAATAGATCTAAAGTCTTATGGTTCGGAGTAGCTACATCTATTTTTATAATAATGATATATTTAGCTGATTTTAATAAACTTATAAACGTTATAAGTAGAGCTAATAAATTATTGTTAGTATCTGCTATAGGAGTCGGTATATGTGTTATACCTATTTGGTCTAATTCTTGGTACCAATTTCTAAACTCTGTGGGAGGAAACAAAACTTTTTTTGAAACTTTAAAATTATTTATGGCTGGTAATTTTATGAATTCTATAACTCCTTTAGGTCAATTTGGAGGTGAACCCTTTATGGCATATATAATTAAAGATAATAGTAATATAGAATATGAAAAAGCATTATCTGCAGTTATATCTGCAGATATAATAAATACTGTACCAATATTTACCTTTATATTTGGTGGGGCTTTATACCTATTATTATCAAATTCATTGAATAGCTTTATATTAGAGATATTATATATAGCGTTTCTTGTGACGTTAGTTGGTGGAACTATAACATATCTATTATGGTTTAAATCCGGATTTATAGAATCTCGTATTGTATGGTTCATTTCTATATTGCTAGAAAAAATAGGGGTAGGTAAGGTATATATTGAAAAATTTGAAAAAAGTATGTATAGGATTCAAGATTCATTTGGGAAGCTTGGGGAAGATAAAAAAAATCTTGTTAAAACGGCAATCATAGCACATGGATTCTTTATACTACAAGTTTTCAGTTTATATTTAGTTATCAGGTCTGTTGGTGTCACTACTAATTTAACACCACTTTATTTTGTTTTACCTATAGCAGCTGTAGCGGGATTTACACCTACACCTGGTGGTTCAGGTACATATGAAGCTGTGATGGCTACAGTACTCGCAACATTTCTAAGTTTGGATTTAGCAACTGCCCTTGCTATAGGAATAATATTTAGATTCACAACATTTTGGCCAGGAATCCTGTTAGGATATATATCTTTTTTAACTTTACCGGGTAAAAAAATAAACAAATAATCCAATATTTTTCTAAAATTAATAATAATTTATCTAATATCTAAAGAAATAATTTTTTATTC
>CAZWHR010000149.1:0-2845 GCA_964633675.1 uncultured archaeon
CGGGACCGGGCTGGTCGTGAATTTCGGTCACCTGAGCGGCGGTCACGCGATCGAAGTAGCTGGGCGGGTCTACCAGTATCCACCGGCGTGGTCGTACGCATTCTGGCTGTTCGCGCGGGGGGGACCGCTCTACGTCGTGGCGTACGCGCTTGCCGTTGGCGAGACCGCCCGCCGGGTGGTCAAGAACCGGGACCCGAGTCGACTGGCGTTCGGGGCGGCGCTCGTCGTCCCGTTCGTCGCGCTGAGCCTGCAAACGGTCAAGTTCCACCGGTACATCCTGCCGATATACCCACTCGCGCTCGCCGGGGGACTGAGTGCGGTCGTGGGGGTAGCCCGAGCAGTCCGGAGCCACGCCTCGGATCTGGCGCTCGTAGAGCGCCGATCGGCCGTGACGGCGATGCTTCTATTGTTCGTCCTCGTGCTCGGGATCGCGTCGCCGGCCGGCGTCGCTCAGCCGGGAGTCGATGCCGTTCGGAGCGACACGAAGTACGACGTGGTCGCCGAACGGATAGAGGCCTACGCCGACGCACACCCGGACGAGCGGGTAGTGGTGCTAACCTACACCGGATCGATCCGCATCGCGGTCGGACACTACCTTGACGAGGAACGGGTGGAATTCGTGAGCGTTGCCGGGATAGAGCTGGTCGACGACGCGAGGTATGCGGAGATCCGCGAGCGGATCGAGCGGGGCGAAATCGATCTCGTCGTCGGCGAACGCTCCCAGCCGAGGATTCGAGACACGTTCCAGCGATTCGTTCGCAACCGAGGGACCGAAACATTCACCGCGACTCAGCAACCGAGTGGCGACACGGTCGTCATGTATCGGATCGAGAACGACTAGCGCGGGTTGTCCGCGGTGCGCGCCGACCCGTCTACCGCGACACGACTCGACTGACGGTCGACCCAACGGCTCCGAGGTGCGACGACACTGGCCGGCACATCGCTTCCACGAACCCGTCCGGAACCGCCTCACCCGAACACGTAGCGGTCCTCGGACGCGCCGATGACCGGGGAAACGTTCAGCTAACTTCCGGAGTCAGGTCGGACGACGTCCGAAGTTACTGCTTAACTTTACCCGGGGGGACCAACCGATCGTCAGCGATGAGTGGACGCAATACGATTCTTATTACTGCGGATAGCGTCCGGGCGGACTACACCGGATTTCTCAATCCCGCGCTGGATACGACCCCGTATCTCGCCGAACTGGCAAAGAGCGGACTCGTCTTCGAGAACGCGGTCGCCCCGGGTCCTCGGACCCCCTCTTCGATGCCGGTCGTGTTCACGGGCGAACCGATGCCGGTCCCCGGGCAACCGCTAGAGGACAAAGGGCACAGAATCGACAGGATCAAGCATCATATGCGGTCACACCGGTCGGTCGCGACGCGATTCAAGGAAGCGGGCTACACTACGATCGGGGTCTCGACGAACCCGTGGACCATGGAGCACACGGATTTCGACGACGGATTCGACGTCTTCGAGGCGGTAACACCCCCCTCCTACAGCAACCGGTACCCGTTCAAGCTCCCGTACGTCAACCGGCTGTACCACACGCGCCTCGGGGGAGTGTACAGACACGTCATGAACTACATCAACAACGACAAGTGGTACTCGCAGTGGCCGACGTTTTACGATCGGACCGTCGAAAGCGTCAGCGACGTCGACGAACCGTTCTTCCTGTGGATCTTTCTGCTGGACTCGCATAACCCGTATCTCGTACCACGAACGGACCGGGTCGAATCGTCCACCGTCGGGATGTACACGAGCGTCCTTCGGGCGAACAGTATGTTGACCGCCTCGAAGGATGCCGCGTACAAGGATAGCCTGCCGACGCCTACCGAACTGAACGTAAAGAAGGCGTACCGGGACAGTATTCGGTCGGTCGATCGGTTCGTCAAGACCATCCACACCGACCTCGAGACGTACGATCCGGTGCTGGTATTCCACTCCGACCACGGGGAGGCTTTCGGAGAGCACGGAACGTACGGCCACCAGTCGGCGATGCACTCCGAGAATCTGCGCGTACCGTTGTTGATTCACGGGTCGGCCGAGTCCGGCCGAATCCGGGAGACGTTCTCACTATCCGGGTTGCCGGACCTCCTCGTGCGGTGTAGTATCGAGGAGGAATCCCCGACGTTCGACTCGGACTACGCGATGGCACAAGACGAAGATGGGGAGAAGTTCGCGATTCGGAACCGCAAGTGGAAGTTGATACTGGACGACACCGGCTCCGAACCCGAACGCCGTCTCTACGACCTGCAAAACGATCCGGGCGAGAACGTGAACGTGATGGCCGACAATCCGGAGGCCGGTGCTGAACTCGAGGAGATTTTGAACGGCAAGGTCGCCGAAAAGGAGGAGGTCGATGCCTCCGACGGCGAGGTCGCCGATTCGGTCGAAGAACACCTCGAATCGCTTGGTTACAAGTGACCGGTTTCGGACGGTTACCGGACGCCGTACCGAGGTAAGCAGCGAGTATAGCCCCACGTGGGGCCGAGGACCGTTCAGACTACCGCGTCCCGGTTCGGTCGCAAACCACGCTCGCAGAAATTCCTGTACCAAAGCAAGTCATCCGTGATTCTCGCCGGGGGTTCCTCCGCTTCCGGTGGACCGACCCGACACGGTTCCGGCGTCTCCCACGGGGCACCTGAGGCGTTCGTCGCGACAAGCAGTTCATAACGAAACCGATGCTGACGATTGAACTATCCATGTCTGTGACACGGGCGGCGTCTTCGCTCGCCACGAGCGCACCCGGGAGGAGCCGAGGTGACTGATACGGACATCGCGTTCGTCCTCGGCACCCGACCGGAGATCATCAAGACCGCGCCGGTCGTCACGGAGAGCCGCC
>CAZWHR010000149.1:2855-3066 GCA_964633675.1 uncultured archaeon
GTGCGTCATCCACACCGGCCAGCACTACTCCGAATCGCTCGACGAGTTGTTCTTTCGGCAGCTCGACCTGGACCCGCCGGACGTGAACCTCGAAGTGGGGTCGGACAGTCACGGCGCACAGACGGGAGCGATGCTGGCCGGGGTCGAGGCGGAACTCGAGGCCCGGGATCCGGACGTCGTCTGTATCCAGGGTGATACGAACTCGACGCTC
>CAZWHR010000150.1:0-3061 GCA_964633675.1 uncultured archaeon
GGCCTCAGAAAACCCGGGTGGAGTTCTCGGATGGAGTGGCAATATATAGGCCACCGAACAATTTTGTGCTTGGTGGAAAAGATGACGAAGTCCAAGATGTTCAAATTCGGGTTTTAAAAGAGGGGGATACCCTGTTTCAAAAAAAATTAATACTTCGTCGTCCACCCATCATAATGGTGCACGGGGTTATTGGTTCTCCACCGACTTTTCCCAAATCTACGTGGAAAAGAAATGAACTTCCATTTAACACGACAATTTTCAAGTTAAATTATCATAGATCTAGTCTACAAGGAATTCCTGAAAATGTCGATGTCTTAACGTCACGTCTTGCCGATATAAGAGGGCGGTATCGAACAGGTACGACACGGACACTTCGAGGTAAAAAGTTCGCAATTCATAGGTCTGACGTTATATCTCATAGTCAAGGTGGGTTGATAGCGGCTTGGCATATTGCAGATTTTCCTGACTCTCTAACGGGAATAGAAGAAAGGCCTGGTCGGTACACTTCATTTTTTATAAATGATCCAGAAAGCGACCGGTATCTTCGTGATGAGAATTTTGGTGGTGGTGCCATACGACGATTTATAACTATGGGTACGCCATATTTTGGTTCACCCTGGGCTGATTTAACAAAGAATGTATTTGACTCTGCTGCATGGTTAACAGCTGTGCAGGAAGCGTGTTTTCGGGATGATATAGAAATCCCAGAACTCTTTAAAGATGCCATAGTAAATCAAAGTAACAGATGTCAGCCAAAACTTTTGAATTCTGTTATTGACCTTCAAGTGTCTGGTAGTCGAGTCATTCAAGCGTTGAAAAATGCACATTACCCTAGCGGAAGAAAATCAGTTACCTGGCATCCATTGGTCGGCTTTATTGCTAACCCCATTGATGAGGAAGATTTAGAGGGGGAGTTTTGGAGTATTTTCTATACGGATCTTCACCCGATTTTCCCAAGTTATCAGCCTGATCTACGGGATGTGTGGAATACAAAGTCTGAATTTGTTGAATCGGATCTAATTGTATCAGACTCAAGCCAATCTTTAGGAATCGTAAATGATCCAGGTACAGTTGGACCATTCCCAGAAGTTTTTGGTGGACATATTCATGCAGTAGGTGTTGCAGGCTTGAAACCAGAAGGAGGAAGTGATGAGATGAGAGACACAATCGGAAATCTTTTAGATGATGAACCAGAGGTTCATGACTTTCGGAGATTCAAGTATGATAGGTAAGTTCAGTTACACGAAGCACAAGTTGATAATTAACCTTTTGTCATTTGTTCATTTAATATTTTTATTGGGGGTATCAGCTTCTTTAGCTGAATCTCTTCCCGTACGAGTAAAAATAGTAAAGGTAACCGAGGAGGGAGAAGAGAGGCCCGTAAGTGGTGTGGAGTCCAGTCTTTTGCCACATAAAACTGGACCTTCTGTTGGAAAAGAGAAAACAAACAAATCAGGTATAGCCACTTTTGAAGGTGTTAGACCGGGCACATATATTGTGAGGTGCTCCTCAAAACACTTTAGGAAAAATCCACAATGGGCATTGCCGAATTACAACGGCCCGTATAAGGTTTCCGCGGAGGATAATATGATAAAAATAAAGTGTTTGAGAGCTGCGAAAGTGAGTGGGAAAATAGTTTGTGATAAAAAGAATATAGAGTTAGCCAATGCAATTATTTCTGCTCCTTATTCAACAATTAAATCCGTAAATGCCAATAAGAACGGTGAATTTGTGCTTTCTGGGGTTCATCCAGATCGTCCTTTGATCGTTTTTATCATGTTGAGGGATTATAAGAATAATTTCGTTCCTCTTTATCAAAAGAAAGTGAAAATCAAAAAGGAAAATTTGAAGTCAAAAAAAGAAACAAGTCTAGGGCAAATTCAATTTCCATCACCAAAAAATAATCAAGGTGTAAAATTACATATTGTCAATGAATCAGGGAACTCTGTAAAATCAAAGGAAATTATGGAATCAGGAAGCTGGTTTATGATACAAAATAAACGGATTGAATTTCGGGCAAGCCCTCCAGTAGTTGCATCCGTATCTGACAAGTTGTTAAAGTTGCCGATTGGTGATTACAAATTATGGTGGATTGGCCACAAGGAGAGCAAAATCTGGGAGGTCTCTGTTACAAAATCAAAAACAAAAAATATAAAAATAAAAATCCCGTAACTTTATTAGTTTTTATTTATGTACAGTTCAATTCCGGTTCGCGTCATTTGGATGGGTCGGTGATGTTATCGGCGCTTACTGCTTTTGAAAACGAGTGTAAACCGAGAATTCGTCACACATGGATACTCTGAATTTCATGTCAATACTTATAATCAGAAGCATGAGTGAATACTTATCTTTTAAAATGTTTTTCAGGGTGGCTATGAGGTGAAAGATTATATTCATATATTTTATGGCATAAGTTTTTCACTTGTTCAAATGATACATGTATATTTTCGTTGCCATGATATCTTGTACAATTATGATGATATATCAATGCTGTTAAAATTTTTAATGTATGCTATTGGGTTCGTTTCAGGGATATTCATTGCACTAAGAAAAAAAGTGGGGGCTCTGTTATTCTGTTTTTCAGGAGTAATAGAGTTTTCATATAACTTGTTGTTTTTAATATTCTATGTTCCCTTGTTAATATTAGCACTTATGGGAGCCCCTGAAAACGCTGGCAGAGAATTTTTTCAAGATTTCATGCTACTAGCGATCGAGACCGGTTACTTATTACTCGGAATTTTATTATTAGCTATTGAGTATGGTGTATTAAATAGAAATGGTTCTTCTGCAACTTGATTAGTAACAATTTACCAGATCAGGTGTTTGACACCGATACAATGGTCAATATAGTGTAATATGAGTGTGTATTAGTTGATTGATTATAACAAGTCATCAAGGAGGGGTAAAATGGAATCAGACGTGATGAACCAGATACCGTATCAAACTGACGGATCAATCATATCAGCAGGATCAGGATCGAATCCTGTTGGATGCCGCTCCGGACCGGCGGTACACACCCATCTGTCACGCCTGTGGAGGAAGTAATTACCGTCTGCATACA
>CAZWHR010000151.1:0-3049 GCA_964633675.1 uncultured archaeon
TGGGCAACATTGAGGGGGCTTCGTAGGTCGTGACTGACGACGCTGGCGAACTCGTCGAGCCGATCCCGCTCCCGAGCGGTTTGCTGCGCCCGCGTCTGGGCCTGTCCGGCCTCGAACGCCATTTGTTCTTGATTCGTGAGAATCCGAGAAACCATCGTAACCGTTCATCCGCGGTGAAGGAACTCCTCTCGGAGTGCGGTGCCTGAGCGTTCCCGATGTCAATGACGACCTCGTCGATTTCCTCCATCATCTGTTCGACCAACTGGTTGTAGTCCCGGTGGAAGGACCTGACTCGACAGGGCGAGACGCCACACACGAGCGCCCCTTCCTCGACATCTCCAAGCGGAATCGTGAATCCAAGCAACGGAGCCAGTGATCTATCATCCTGATAACTAGTGTAGTCGGAGTGTTTGGGTAAACGCATCGGCCATCAAACCCGGGAGAGACGTTCCCACGAATTCTCACGAATGGGGAAGAGGGGAGGTTGTTTATAGCGAAGCCGCGGTTATCAAACCAATATGAGCGATGCCGAGGTGAGCGATATCAACTTTTCCTGTCCGACCTGTGGGGAAACTCTGGAAGTTAACCGGTCGATGATGGAGGCGCTCATCGACAAGGGATGTGTCATTTGTGGAGCTGACGTGACGGACCAGGCCTTCTCTCAAACCTAAACGACGCGAATCGGTCGGATCGCTACCGAAACCATCCTGTTCAACGCTACTCGACGGCTCCGCTCGACGCAAAGAGATATCATTAGGGGTGGTATAGAAACACGCGTCATAACTGGTCATGTCGCTGGATGTTCAATCGGAACTCGCCTCGGAAGAGACCGACGCCATTTTGGGGCGTCATGAGACCGGGGTGTTAGCGCTGGCCGGGGATCATGTCCCTTACGCGATCCCGATTTCGTACGGGTACGATGCGAACGCCCGGTGTTTCTATCTCCGACTGGTTTCGTCACCAGAAAGCGAAAAACGCCGATTCCTTGCATCCTCTCCTCGGGCAAATCTCGTCGTGTTCGAGGAGGACGGCGACGTCTACCGGAGTGTCCTCGCGAAAGGAACCTTAGATGAGGTGACACGGGATGAACTCACGGTCGAACACATCGAACAGTACGGGGAAGCCAAGCGGCCGTTGTTCGAGATATGGGGCCAGTCGCGGCAGGACCTGGACGTTCACCTCTACCAGTTCGATCCCGATGAGTTGAGCGGTCGCAAAATCGTCGTTGACCGAGCTTCGGATGCAGCGTGAATCCGGGCCGGGATATCTATGAGATGGATTCTCCAACGAATCCAGACGGACACGCCTCCTGTCGGATACAAACAGACCGGTGATGCGTTTGCTGTCTCTCTGGCGTCTTTGAACTGCCTTCAGCCTCAACTATCAAGCGGGGTTAGGTCGCACCTTCGAACTCCCCAATGGTGACCGGAATCCGAGCCACAGTGGCGTTCTCCACGCCGGGGGCCTGCCCGGTGGTGGATACCTCCTTACCCGAAGGCGTGACCATCGATGATGCAATATCGAACGTCAGTGGGCCCAATCAGACGGGAGGAGCAACGGAGTTCTCCATCTCGGATGAGCTCGGGTTAGACGAGGACCTCCAGCCGGTCTTTGCCGGGGGCGAATCGTATTGGTATCGACTCGAACGCGACGGGAACGTGAACTGTCCGTGTGAGTGTCTTGGCCAGCTCGGGATTCCGGTCGTTCGGTATTCCGCCCGAGATGGCACACTCACGATCGTGTTTCACGCGGTCGATTACGAGGAGCTCAAAGCGGTCGTCGCCGAACTTCGAGAGCGCTTTCCCGACATCGACATCAGGCGGTTCGTCCGGTCCACCACCGGTGAACGAGTACGGGACAGCGTCTTCGTGGACCGGGGCAAATTGACCGCGCGTCAACTCGAGGTGCTCCGGGCCGCCATGGATATGGGCTACTTCGACCGGCCCCGACGAGCAAACGCCACGGAGGTCGCCGCCGAGCTCGACATCAACGCGTCAACCTTCAGCGAGCATCTCACGACGGTCCAGCGAAAGCTGTTCGAGGACGTTCTCGAGCGATGATAGGACAATGATACTAACCGAAAGGTCACCCGGGATAAACCCCCCACGGTGTTGGGGGCCTATCCAGATTTGACTGCGCTTTCATCTGTTCTTCCGTGAGCTCTTCACAACTGGCCATCCCGTCCGACCACGATAGGATTGATGCGACCGAAAAAACGGAAGTCACCCGGGCCGGAGACGAAGCCCAAAAGATCCTCGATGCCTTGGAGGACAACGCTTGTCGGCGGGTTCTCGAAGCCACGCACGGGGAGCCGATGTCCGCCCGGGAGGTGTCTGAGAATTACGAACTCCCACTGTCAACCGTCTATCGAAAAATCGACATGCTTTCTGATGCGGGCTTGCTCGAAGAGCGGACAAGGATTTGTCCGGAGGGGAAGCACGCGAGCGAGTTCCTCAGCGTCATCGAGAACGTCGTCGTTTCGGTCGGCACCAAGGAGGGGGCTCGGTACAGCGTTTCGGTTCACAAGGCGGCCGGGTGTTCGCCGTTCGACCAATCGAACTGGGCCAAAGAGACCGATGGCCACCGCAAGTAACGACATCTCTCGGCTCAGGGACGTGTTCGAGTCGGTTACGGGACAGTCGGCCTTCACAGAGACTCAGCGCGTCGATGTACCCGTTCGGATTGAAAATCTCGACGAGGGACAGGCGGTCTCGGCTTACCTCCAAACCACGATCAGAGCTGATGGTCTCGATGACGCGATTGCGGAACCGGACGAATTCTGAGACGGTTGCCTATCGCGGATTTAGGATTGTAATGGACGAAGCCATACGGGTAATCGATGCCGTGGCTGTGTGATGACTTCACTGACAGCGAGATTGGAGTCTGAATCTCTCAGGAGGGAAGTTCTACCATACACTTGCCGTTTCTTACCATATCCGAATATTATGCGGATAGTGATATCGATAATTCTTGGAGAGGGTCCGGTACGAGACTCGCGCGTTGTATTCAGCACGCAGAACCTGACAATTACTGTATGTGTAATACTCTC
>CAZWHR010000152.1:0-3048 GCA_964633675.1 uncultured archaeon
GTTTCATTTCGGGGGATCCGTCCTGATTCCGCTGTGCCTCGGTCATCCGCTTCACGAGCGCCATGTTGAAGGACGAACTACCGCGAACACCTCGAGCACCATCCATGACAGGCCTCTCCGGAGCAATTCAGTCATGTAAACATCCGACGTTCTTCATCCACACATTCATGTTATCGGGAATTCAGCCAAATCGCATAAGAACGAGAAACCCACGCCCCATTTCTCCGGCAAAAACGGCAATACGCCCCCGGTAAAACGAAGAAAGGAAGGGGCAATCACGCAGAAACCAGATTGGCATCCCCGACACGGGAGAGAACGTT
The DNA here is from genome assembly GCA_964633675.1 of uncultured archaeon. GTDB lineage: Archaea > Nanohalarchaeota > Nanosalinia > Nanosalinales > Nanoanaerosalinaceae > JAXINT01. Next base: position 321 of record CAZWHR010000152.1, read on the forward strand.
CATAAAGCGGGGAAACGGGAGGAATGGGCGGAGCAGGACTCGAACCTGCGACCCCCTGCGTGTCGGGCAGGTGCTCTGGCCAGCTGAGCTATCCGCCCCGGTTGGTACGAACAACTATGCATGGCAATCATAACAACAAACCCCTCCTTCATCAAGAAACAGAAGAAGGACCGGCGCGCGGTTATTATCTAACCGGGGACGGGACCGGCAACGGAAATCCCTCAACCGTTCCTCTGAATCCAGAAGGCACTCCTTTCCCGGGACTGGACGACCGGGTCATTTATCGAGTTTAATCTCATCCACGTTAATCTCTTTTGCGTCAAACGAATCAATTACTTCTTCGTGTTCCATACGAAGCAGCAGCGATTTCAGGCCGATCGCCTCGGCGATCTGTTTGGCCTGTTCGTAATTGCCGGCCAGGTAGTGGCCGCGGGCGAGCCAGGGTTTCTCCCCGGCCTCTTCGGCGTCCTCGATGATGGATTTGGCGGCGGACCTCGCTTTCTCCTGATTACCACGTTCCCGGGCCCGCTCGGCTGTTGATCGAAGGTACTCCCTGTTCTGGTTCGGATCGACACCGGCTTCTTCGAACAACTTCCGTGCCCGGGTCAGATGATTACGAGCTTCCTCAGGGTTTTCTTCAAAAAACAGACTTTTACGGGCAATAAGACAGAGGGTTTTTGCCTGTTTTTCAAGAATCCCAAGCTGTTCGGCGATGTTCAGGCATTCTTTGACCCGTCCGGGAGAAGAGGCCTTCAAACCGGCCAGTCGCCGGGCCAGCGCGGTTTCCTCCTGTCCGGCGAGAGCACTCCACAAATCATCTTTCGCCCCGATATCACGAAAGATCCCTTCACTTTCCTCCCAGTTTTTTTGCGCCTTTTTGAAATTGCCCATTTTTTGGTGCAAAAAACTGAAATTGTTAAGGCACATTGCCATGCCCCGACGATCCCCGATTTCACGGGCAATATCGAGTGATTCCCGGTACTTCGCCAGCGCCCCTTCAAAATCCCCACGGTTTTTGTGAATGTTGCCGATACTTAAAAGACTCGTTGCCACACCGTGGCGGTTCCCGATGTCCCGATCGATCTCCAGAGCTTCCCGGTGCCTGACCAGAGCCTCTTCGTTTTCGCCAATAAAGTTGTGAACCGTGCCGATGTTGTCCAGGCACGCCGCAACGCCGCGGCGGTGTCCAATTTCCCGGAAGATGTTCAGGGCTTCCCGGTACCTGGTCAGGGCCTCTTCGGACTCACCGAGATTTCTGTTTACGATACCCATGATGGTGAGGCTTGTAGCCATTTGTTTTCTGTTGCCCGTCTGGTTCGCTCTCTCCAGTGCTTCCCTGGTGATTTCGTGGGCCTTTCTGAATTGTCCCTGCCGCAAATGGATCTGTCCTTTTATGTTCAGGGTCTTTATCGATAAATGTTCCGATAGAGACTGTTTCTCCAGATGGTCAATCAACGCTCTGGCCTCTTCGTATGCCCCCTGTACATCGTGTGCTTCCGCCTCCAGCAGACGGGCCCGGGCAAGTTGTTTGTCCGTCGGGTCAGTTTGGGATACGCGAGCCGTTTCATCAAGGATTTCCTGGTACCGGTCAAGCATGTTGTATGCTTTTGCGGCCAGCAGGTGGGCTTCGGTTTCCTTGGGTGTTTCCGTGGCCGATTCCGCGTAGGTGAGGGCTTCCTCACCGGCCTCCTCTTTGAGAGCGGCCTCGGTGGCTTCCATCCAGAGGCTACCGGCTTTATCCTCCTCCCCCGCCTCCTTCGCGTGTTCGGCGGCCCGGGCGAGGATGGTTCGGTTGACCCACGCTTCTTCACGATCCGGGGTCTGTCTTGCCACCTCCTCCAGTTTAACGGCGTAGGCGCTGTGCAGTATACGTCGCTGTTTTTGAGTAAGAAGGTTATAGGCCGTATCTCGAAGAAGTGCGTGTTTGAAGATGTACTCCACGTCTCCGGGAATTTCGGATTCACCGGTCTCAAACACCATTTCACGTCCGGACAGTTCCCGCAACTCGCTCCGGGCCTCGCGTTCAACTATTTCTTCCAGCAGATTCAACCAGAAGTTCCGGCCGGCCACGGAGGCGTTTTTCATCGTCTCTCTTTGCCTCTCAGGCAGCCTGTCGATTCGGCCCACCAGCAGTCCGTTTAAGGTGTCCGGCACGGCTTCCTCCTCGATGGTCTCCTCCTTGAGGTCGTACCCGTCCTCGGTTTCGGTTAACTGTTCTCCTTCCAGCAGGTACCGCACAAGCTCCTCCAGAAAATACGGGTTTCCGGCCGTTTCTTCGAAAAGGAAGCCGGTAAACTCATCGGTCACCGGTCCCTCCAGCACCTCCTCGGCGATACCTCTGCAGTCCTCCGCGGAGAGTTCGGTCAGTTCCATTACCTCAAAATCACAGGGGAGCTTCTCCTCGCCCTCCGGACGCAGTGTTGTGATGATCGTGAAAGGAAGCTCTTCTCCCACGAACGCTTCCATCAGGTGATCAACGAGTTCAATGGTGGGGCCGTCAGCCCATTGCAGGTCCTCGAGTATCAACACCACCGGACGGTTACCTGCCCGGTGTTTGAGGTACGTGCTCCAGGCACGTCGGGTTTCCTCGCTTCGCTGTTCGGGAGGTAGATCCTTCACCCGTGCACCCTCCACCTCAATCCCGCAGGAGAGGGCCATCAGGTGCGCGAAGTGTTCCTTTTGCAGATCCCGGTAGTCCATATCGTCCATGTCCGCCAGGAGAGCGTTT
>CAZWHR010000153.1:0-3016 GCA_964633675.1 uncultured archaeon
GTTTGGTAAAACGAAGGCGCTTCGGCGACTGTTTCCGATGGTTCGCGTGGATTACATCCGCGTTCCTGGCACGGAATGGATCGAGAACCCCGATGAACGATACGAATTCACACGGGAACTGCGCGATTCCATTTTTGAGCTCATCCGCAAGGCGACAGAGGTGATCATCGAAGATTTGCCGCGAGGATTTTCTCTGGAAGAAAACGATCTGCGGCGGCAGGACCAGCCCATCATTCCCCCGCGCGCCCTTCGGGAAGCGATTGTCAACGCGTTGATGCACCGGGATTATCGCGTCCGAGGGACGGTACAGATTATTCGATACGACAACCGGCTTGAGATCAGAAACCCCGGTTATTCTCTCGTTTCGGAACATCAGCTGGAGGAACCCGGCTCCGAACACCGGAATCCGGTGATCGCCGAAATATTACATGAAACGGGATACGCCGAGACGAAAGGGACCGGTATTGAAGCGATGCGGAAATATATGGAAAACGAAAACCTGGCGCCGCCGACGTTTGAATCCGACCGGGAAGGAAACCGGTTTACGGCCCGGTTTCTGATGCACCATTTTCTGACGGAAGAAGACCTGAAATGGGTTGAAGGTTTGCTGGGTCAGGAGCCATCCCGCGAGGAAGCGACCGCTCTGGTTTTCGTTCGGGAGGTCGGAGCTATCGATAACAGCACGTACCGACAATTGAACGATGTAAATATTCAGCAGGCGAGTCGAGATCTTCGGACGTTGATGGAAAAGGACCTCCTGCTGCAGAAGGACAGCGGGCGCGCGACCTACTATGTGCCCTCGGAAACGTTTCAGGAATCCGTCCCCGACCAAAATGGTGGTTCTGAAAGCAATGAGACACCCGAGGATGAGGCCTTATCTGGTGGGGCAGAAGTCTTATCTGGTATGGAACAGAGCTTATCTGGTGAGGAAAAACACTTATCTTGTAAGGAAGATGGCATATCCCACAAGGATAAGGGCTTATCCAACAAGGAGGAGGACTTATCCCACAAGGAGGAAGACTTATCCAACAAGGTAGACAAAGGGGGTGCAGAGGATTCATTAACAAAATCCCGTGAAAAATTACTTGAAGAACTTCCAAAATCAATAACAAAACAGATAAGGAATCTTGGAAAACGAAGTAAACCGGAGGTTATTCAAGAATTAATAATCGATATTTGTCGGATTCGCTCATTCAAAGCGGAAGAGATTGCAAGAATTCTTGATCGAACCTCCCATTATGTGATGAACAATTATATTTCGAAATTAATAGCGGATGAAAAATTGAGACGAACCATTCCCGAAATGAAAAATCATCCGGATCAGGCCTACCGAGCGGTTGACAATGGAGGAGAAGATCTTCAATGAAAAATTGGCATGAATATGAACAGGTCGAGCGGCCCGCTCTGGATGTGCTGGAAACAATAGGGTGGGAGGTCTATGATCCGGAAGCCGGAGACGAACCGCCGGACCATCGGGAACGTCTGCAGGAGGTCCTGCTCGTGGATCAACTACGGGATGCGCTGGAGCGGATCAACGACGGATTGACCGAAAACACAATCAACCGGGCCGTCCGAACACTCCGCAACATCACCGAGCCCGAACCGATGAAGGCCAACAGAAAAATCCACAAACTGCTCGTGCAGCATACCTCGATCCAGCAATCCACAGGCCACGGACAGGAACATGAGACCGTCAAATACATTGATTACGACAACCCGGAGAACAACCGGTTCGTTGCCATCAGTCAGTTTTCGGTTCAGGGGAACGGACCGGAAGCGATCAAACCGGACATTACGCTGTTTCTGAACGGCATTCCCGTTGGGGTCATCGAGTGTAAGGGAGCCACGTTAACCAATCCGCTGGAAGAAGGCCTAAAACAGATGCACCGTTATCAGAACCTTCGGGGGGCGCAGGAAGAAGGATCTGAGCGTTTGTTCTGGTACAATCAGCACAGTGTCGTCTGCTGGAAGGAAGGTGCGGTTGCCGGAACCTACGGCACGCCGAAAAAACATTATAAACCCTGGCGGTCGGTTCATCCCTATGATGACGAACAACTTGCCAACCGACTCGGCCAATCGACTATCTCCCCGCAGGATCGTACGCTGTTCGCTCTGTTTGAACCGGAGCGCCTCCTGGACTTTTTGCGGTATTTCGTGGCCTTTGAGCAAGAGGGAAACTCAATCAATAAGCTTGTAGCACGGTACCGATCGCACGGAACTCGACCGCCAGATCAAAGGGACCTTTGAGCAGTGCGGATACCCCAATCCCAAACGAATGAAATCCATTGAGCAACTGAAAACCCATCTCCAGCAGGACGCCGGGGAAACGCTGACCACCCTGATTCAGAAGTTTCAGACGGAAAACGACGAACAGACGTTTCCCGTACTCACGGAGTCGGAGGACGTGTACGTGCTCGCGGACGAAGCCCACCGGACCCAGTATAAAAACCTCGCCGCAAACATGCGGATTGGTTTGCCGAACGCGTTCTACCTGGGATTTACCGGGACACCCATCGAAAAAGACGACCGTCATACTCGCCGTACCTTTGGTGATTACGTGGATACATACACCATCGACGAGTCGATCGAAGACGGTGTCACCGAACGTATCAAGTATCAGGGTCGTCTTGCCGATGTCCACGTGGAAGGTCGCACCATTGATGAAATCTTCGAGCGGGTCTTTTCGGACTATTCACAGGAGGAGCGAAACAAAATCAAGCAGCGATACGCCCGGGAACGGGACCTGGCCGAGGCACCCGAGCGGATTAAGATGATCTGTCTGGATCTTCTTGATCATTTTGAACAGAAAATACGCGATCCGTTCAAGGGGATGATTGTTACCCAGAGCCGTCTCGCCGCTGCACGTTACAAACACCAGATTGATCAACTGAACGGTCCGGAAACCGCTGTGGTCATTTCCGGTAACCATAATGATCCGGAAGAACTACGGAAGGTGACGCCGGACGATGATGAATTACGATCGGCAATCTCCGACTTGACGGAGCGCCAAGGCGAG
>CAZWHR010000154.1:0-3011 GCA_964633675.1 uncultured archaeon
TTTTCATTTTTTGGAGGTCGCCAAACGCCAGTCGCCTGCTGTTAAACGCATCACGCATATCGCATAACGCATCTTACGATTCCCACAGTAGTTCAACCCAATCACTCAATCACTCAGTCACTTAATCACTTAATCACGTATATAACGATTCACACGCAAAACGCATTACGCATCTCGTTTCTCACTGCTTTTCCCACCCAATCACTTCATCACTCAATCACTGACTAAATGCTTAGCATGTTCCTATCACGTCATCATAAATTGATTCAAAACAGAGCCTGTGATAGCCTGCATTCAGGATATCAAGAGAGAAATTTCTGCTGTCAGACTGAAATTTGCTCGTGGAAGAGACATGTCGAAGGATGAGCCCGGTCAAAAGCGTGTTGTCGTTGATCCGGACGTCATGACGGGAAAACCTGTCATTCGCGGGACCCGGATTACCGTCGAACTGATTCTTCGAAAGCTAAGTGAAGGAGCGACAGAAGAAGAACTTTTCGAGGCCTATCCTCAGCTTGAGGAAGAAGACCTCCAGGCGGCACTGGCGTATGCTGCTGAGTCCGTCTCGTTAGAAGAAACGGTTTCGGCATAACTGAATGCAGATCCTGGCTGATGAAAGCTGCGACTTCAGGATCGTCCAGAACTTGAGAAGTCGTGGGTTCGACATTGATTCCGTTCTGGAACAGGATCAGGGGGCCACGGACCAGGCTGTCATTCGAGCAGCCATCACAGACAGCAAAATATTATTGACCGAAGATCGGGATTTCGGTCGTCAGGTTTTGTTGAGGGACGGTCTCAAACAGGAGTGATTCTTCTGAGGTATCCTCATAAGACACACGCCAAGATTTCAGAACGAACAACAGAACTGCTCGAGCGTGAGAGCGAAGAGAAACTGATGGCGTCCTTTGTTGTCGTCCAGCCCGGAAAGACGCGATTTCGAAAACTACCATAGTCCCCTTCCTTTCCTTCCTCTCCAATGTCAGTCCATAAAGACGGGAATACAGCTCACGAGTTAAGCTCGTTTTATGGTTGAAGGATCCTCGACCATCGTACCACGCATAACGATTCTAACGACTCTCACGACTCTCACGATTTTCACGATTTTTAACTTAATCACTCAGTCACTACCTCGCGAAAAAACGCCTGACTGCTGATAGAATGGACGCCGCCCCAAAAAATACGTGGACAAGAAAAGGAATCCATGTTAGAATACGATGTTTGGAGAAGAATCATCTACATCTCGAAGAACAGAAACATGGCAACCTGGAAGACCTGTAAAGCCGTTGAACGAGATCCCGACAGAGTAAGTGGCGCGTGGGTCTTTCGCGGCACCCGTGTGCCCGTATCCGCGCTGTTTGAAAATTTGAAGGATGGTGCAACAATTGACCAATTTTTGGAGTGGTTCCCGGGCGTGGAGCGTGAACAGGTGGAAACAGTATTAAGTCACGAACTGGATGAACTGTCCGAACCGATGAGCTCATGAACATCCTGTTCGATCAGGGAACGCCCGTCCCCTTACGCAAAGAACTCGACGTCCACCAGGTTGACACGGCATACGAGAAGAACTGGTCCGATCTGGACAATAGTGAACTGCTCGATAAAGCCGAGAACGAGACGTATGACCTTCTCATCACAACCGATCAGAACCTGTATTACCAGCAGGACCTTTCAGACCGCTCCCTTGCTGTTGTTGTGCTAACAACCACATCCTGGCCCCGCATCCAGCAACGAACGGATCACATCAAGAGCCGGATAAAAGAAGTAGAACCTGGCACGTACAACGAAATAAAAATTTAAAAACCCACGCAGAATCGCCCACGCGTCTCACACCTCTCACGATTCTCACGCCTCTCACGTTTCTCACGGCTTTCATCGATTTTTAACTTAATCACTCAATCACTGAAATAACGATTCTCACGTTCCCACGGCAGTTCAACCCAATCACTCAATTACTCAGTCACTTAATCACTTATTAATACAGTGACCGAAACCCCAGAAAAAGATGATGAGACTCGTCCATTTCTTCCGTACGCTTTTTATGTCATTCTTCTTGCGATCGTGCTTACAATCGTTGGAGACGCGTTTGTCTCGAAGGAGATCCTCCACACTGCAAGAGAGGCACCAGGAACAGGAACGAGCGGGCCTCCGGAATTTTTTGGGTTTTCATACACACAAATTCACATGACCGCATATAGGAGTGGATTCGTCCTGTTCCTCGTCGGTATCATCTTCTGGATCGATTCAACGTTCAAAGGAAAACGTCCATACCACTTCCTGTTAACCCTAATATCCCTCATCTATATTTTTTTCACGTTCTTTCTCATGGTGTAGGAAGTGTTCGAGATAAGAAACAAAATCCAGCCCCGAGGTATCGTCTTTATCCTGTTCTACATCGAAATCTGATCTTCGATCTTCTTGTCGGATCTTTCCTATCGCCTTTCGCCTGCTTTATTATTGATCTTGATCTGCTGTTTTCTGTTTTGTCATTTTGCTGCCTATCACCTGTTTTCAGAATCGCCTCCCGACGTACTGCGTCAGGCGTCATGCGACCAAAACATGAATTGTCCACGGATCGCACGGATCTACACGGATTGGAAAAAAAACACGGATCGAAACGGACGCGGTGCGTCCCCATTCGGTGGTCGGCGGTCCGATGGAACATGTGAAGACGAGTCTTCCATGTTCATCCGGACCGCCTCCCGGACCGGCTCCGCCGATCCCCTCGTCTTCGACGAGAGAAATGTGGACAATTCATTTATTTTGTTCTCAGGCAAGTTCGATTCTGGAATTTTTGAAAGTTGGATTTGCTGCTCACAGTCAATGGTTTCTGTCAGGAGATGAAGAACCCGACCGAAGGTCGGGGACGGCATAAGCCGTCCCGGATCGAGTTGGGCGGCCGCTGAAGAACCTGTTTTTCAGCGGACGTTCAACCTCGATCCTTTTTCTTCATCGACCGACAGCCGGTATCTTTTTTATCCGTGATTTTCTCGATCCGTGTTGATCCGTGAGATCCG
>CAZWHR010000155.1:0-3002 GCA_964633675.1 uncultured archaeon
ACGAAGAAGCCTCTTGTAAATCTCTATTCCCACCAGCCCGATAATCCCAAATAATAGAATCATCACCTGTCTCAGGAGGCCTGTACCAATCACTAGCATTTCCCGATCCGCTAACTTCCTCCTCTCCTGTTGTTTTATTTGTGGTTTGGTTGTCTTCCGTAGTGCTATCTGTACTGTTTCGAGCTGTGTATGTGTTGCATGCTTGGTCCTCACTCTCCACCCCCTCACTATTCACCGCACGCACGCAGAACCAATCACCATCAGATAAAGGAAGGACAACACTGGTTTGCGTGGTCTCACCATTTTCCACGACGCTCGTGTATGTGTATTTCTCAGCGTTTTCCACACCACCCCATGAGACGTTCACACCACCCGAAACCTCATAAAATTCAGGGTGTCCCGGCATTTCGGGCACAGGAACATCCCCGCCATCAGCACCCGTTTTCTCCCCAACAATACGCTGCACAATACTAATCAAATCAAAAACATTCACACTACCATCACCATTCAAATCATAACTGCTATCTGAGCTACCAATGTTTCTCGCAACTTGTACGAGATCAAATATGTTTACGTTACCATCACCGTTGACATCCTCCCTACCCGAAGCGGTTTGATTACCTTCAGAAGTATTCTCTTCACCATCACAAACACCCTCTTCATCAATCTCGCCGTCACAATCATTATCAACACCATCACAAACTTCGGGTTCAGAAACACATCCACTACCGTCGGTCTTATTCCAGCTTAGGTCTAGTTGTGCTACGTTCCAACCCTCAAAATACTCTACTCTAATCTCATGCTCTCCCGCACTCATATTTTTCTTCTCCGTAAACGTGGTATAAGACTGTCCTCTCCACTCATCAAACAACTGCTCACCATCGATATAAACCCTGGCGCCGTCATCCACTCCAAGGGTGAACGAGTACTCACCGGAATCAAAAGAAACGTTCTTGGTAAAACTGGCAGACCAGTGTTCCTCTGGAATTTCTAGATGTGGAGAATTCAAACCCCAATCCATGCTCAAGAACCCATCTCTCCTAGAACTCACTTCCTTAGTAGTTACGAGGTTATCCAAATTCTCATCATCATAGTATTTCGCGCTCCACTCTTCACCAGTCACTCGAGAGTCAGGATCCCAAGCCACGATATCCCAAAAGTACTCGCTCTGATTTATCCTCGGCGCTCGGAAAACGGTGGGAGCTGTAAAACTCATGAATTTTTCAGTACCGAGATCAAGTCCGGTTTCGTTACCTATAAGATCGTCATTTATCCATAACTTCAACTCACCGTCATTGGCATCGTCGGAAGATTCTCTCTTAACATACAAAGTTTTTGTAAGTACTTCACCCACATGGTTATCTAAGTCAAAATTCGAATCTCCTATATTGGGAGTGGCTGGACTTGGCCCATGATATACAAAACTTATCCTGTTATTGTAATTTTCTCGATGAACAAGTATCATCTTCCTAGCAGCATTACCACAATTATGATTAGTAACGTCAAAGGCGTCGATTTCTCCAATCCCTCCACCACTTTGTGTCCTTCCCATACGCATTTTCAACTGTATATAAGCTTCATCAACATGTTCTGGAAATCCTCCTTTAAATTGTGCTCTAGTGTCACCACACTCCGTACCCCAACCCTGCCAATCCGCTCGCAAGGCGTGAGTCCCCTGACCATCCCAATCAGTAGTGAAGTTCCACTTACTCTCAGGATAAAATCCCATAACCCTACTTATCTGCTCAAAACTTTCAGCTTGCCGTATATCATCCCTTACATCAAAGAGAATCCGATCGTCAGAATCAGGACTCGGTTGAGCAACAACAAAAGAAACAGAAATCAATAACAACATCAAAATCAAGACCAACTTTTTCACCATAAACCAAATTTCCCCACTTGATAATATTTAAAACCACCGATTCAACTCTTTAAACGCCAACACATATCCCAGAGTCCAAATCACATCCCACAAACACTCATCATAAAAAGTTCTTACTTCCCACTCAAATAAAGCTCACCAAACAACAAATAATCCGTAAAATTATTCGCATCGTTACTATGAGGCACCCACCTAAACCCATCAATCCTAGTATCACTCCAATCCGAACCCGTAAGCTTTGCCGCAGTATTATTCCCAATCATCTCACCATCAATCCACCAATACACCTCACCATCCTCAGCACCAGGCTCACTCTCCGACACTATGTGAATTTCGACATTGTGCCACTCACCCGGCGTCCATATCTGCTCTGGACGAGGATCAATAGCATTACCATCTGGATAGAATCCTGTACTGAGAACACCCGACAAACCATCACCCGCAACTGACCTAGACATCCAACCCGTAATAGGAGCACTATTAGACTCAGGAGCATTCATACCCCAATACCAAAACTTCTGACCATGACCAGTATCATAAGGATCAGAAAGAAAAACACGAAACATAATATACAACTCACTAACCGGAGAAGCATTAACATCCGAAAAAGACGCCAGAGTAGTCCGACCACTCATAGCCTCCCCCTCAGGAACCACATACTTAATAACCGAACCCGAACCAAGAGGATTCGGAGGAGCCGACGTATTCTCATCACTCAAAACAAACACCCGAGAATCATTACCCCACCCATGGAATGAATACCATCCATCAAAACTTTTCGTCGTACCATCCGCCTGAAAAATCTTCTCCATGCCCGCAGGCTCATGCGGATACAATCCAGAAACATTCTCACTAGAAGCGTTCGAATCTACAGAATCATTCAACGAGGAAGCAGAATAAGTATCACAAGCCTGCTCACCTTCTTCTCCTTCACTGTTTACCGCTTTAACGCAGAACCAGTCTCCATCGTTCAAAGGTAAGACGACTCTTGTCTGCGTAGTCTCTCCATTTTCCACAGCACTAGTATAAGTATATTTCTCAGCATTATCTACACTTCCCCAGCTAACATTCACACCATCACTAACCTCTTGGAAGGTCGGGTGTCCAGGCATCTCCGGAA
>CAZWHR010000156.1:0-2990 GCA_964633675.1 uncultured archaeon
CCGGCGGCGGCAGCGGCTCCAAACGCACCCTTAATGCTACCGAGGGAACTGACGATGTCGCCCGCAGCCTGCGACAGGCCGGAAGCATCACCGGTAATTTTTGCTTTTACAGTTCCTGCGTTAAGAACCATTGTTCCTGTTCCTCACTTGCTGATTTCTCTTACGCATTAATTTACGCACTCCCTTTTCCGGGTCGCTGGCGAATTCGCGCGTCTCACTCAGCCGGGATTCTCCGAGTTTCAGCTGCTTAATTTCGATAAGTGTCAGTTCCGAGATCGGATTCGCACCACCGTAAGAATATCCCATATCATGCAACCACGCATCATCTTCGAGATGATCGCGGATTATTTTTTTTTATCCCGCACCACCTCGACGTTGTCGCTTGCGCCGGGCGGAACACCTGAACCGTAGACCTTGATTGTGATAAACAAACTGCCCATTTGCTCTTCTCCAAGGACTGATTCAACCTGTTCAAACCGGGTGAATTTTTGCTCAAAAGACGGTTCGACGAGATGGTCATTGAGATAGTCCATGAGCAGATCGACTGGAATACACCAATCGTCTTCGCCTTGAGCACCCGGCATGTGATAAGCCTGCAAATTTCCTGATTCATCAAACAGGTAGCCAGACTTCCTTTCCCACTCACCGGTTTTCATTTTTTCCTGCGCTTCGTACATGCGCAGCTGATACTCTCGACCCTGTGTGGCATCAAAGGGCTTAATTACAATTTTCTTATCTGGCTCTCCTCCCGACATTGATAGGTCGGATAAATACGGGACTTTGATCGGCAAAACCTCATTATTTTCATCGCGCTGAATTTGAATCTCGTCAATCGTCAGAAGATCATCACCTTCCTCTTCTTCCTGATCGCCTTCCTCACCCGGATCGCCGTTCAGGCGCTGCTGTCTTTTCCGGGCGAGGGCTTCTTTTGTTTGTGGATCCATGTTCTATCTCCTCAATTCAGATTAGCTAACGGTAACGTCAGTGCCGCTGAATGCCGGCTCGATGGTGAGGCGTTCATCACCGGCGGCAATTTCGCGTGTGATCGAATCGGCGATGTGCGCGTTCTTAAGTGTCACGCTTCCGCCATCTGCGGTCCACACCAGATCATCAGCGACCGAGTCTATGATATCCTCGATGTAGTCACGCGGCACCGTCTCGCCCCAGATTTCGATCGAGAACTCAGGGTCGGCCTGCCCCTCCTGGATGTCGTGAAACTGATCCTGATTACCATCATTTTGACGGCTCAGGTTATTCGACACCTCGAAGGTGGCATCACCCCATTTGTCGGCAATCGCCGTGCTCGACGGCCGTTCGACATTGTCGCCGAGGAACCGCTGCTCGGTGGTGTCACCAAGGGCGGTTCCGTGACTTCCGCTTCCGATCAGAGGAATTCCCAGATCGCCGACGTATCCTTCGGCCCGGGAAGCCGAGCCTTTGATCGTCATGACAGTTGAGCCTTCAGTCGGTGTCGTTTGATCACCGTCGTTGATTGCGATCGTAATATCACCGGTCGGACGGCTGTCGATTTCAATCTGACCGATCTCCGAATAGGTCGTCGCTGCTGTGACCAGGTTCGTTCCGTTCAACGAATAGGTTTCGGACGTCGAGGCATCCGCATTCTCGACAGTCACCGTCTGGCTGGTATCGCCCGAGTCACTTGATTTGACGACAAGCGATGTCGAGCTGGACGGTTGGTGGAGATCATATATCCGTTTCTCCCGCACCTCATAATCGAGGCTGACAGGAATCGGAAGTCCAGTATCGGCTGCAAGGTCAAGACTTGCCGTTCCGATCTTCGCACCTTTCCAGACTTCGATTGTCCAGATTCCACCGCCATCATTCCCGCCGGATGAACGCTCCGACCGAAACAAGCAGGTGTGAGAGTTCGGCAGAAGGCCATCTGAGTCGCGGAACAGGCCATCGTAAGAGGCATCAAGGGCATTCGACGAACCGTCAATCAACCATTGTTGCATGAAGTATTCGACGGACCCTGTATGCGCTTCCGGGCCGGGGTGGTGTTCGGTCGGATATGCGCTGTCATTTGGCCTTTGTGCCTCAACGCCAAAATCATGAGAACTCGATTCATTCGAGACGTCATCCGCGAACCTCACGAAACTCGGGTCCGTGGGCGCTTCCCCGAAAGTGGATTCCCTGACAAATTCAGCTAACTTCGGTATGTTTCCTGATTCAACAACCATTTGTCTATCTCCTCAAATTAAGATTTCACTTTTTCGATACCAACGACACCGGGATCCTTCAAAAGTTTTTGACCTACCGGTTTCGGTACGGACATTTCGCCCTTTTTCGTTCTCCTCACATATCCGTCGTGGGTTCCGTAAACCTCATATCCGATCTCTTTCTTTCCTTCAGGGCCATCAACCACAACAGATTTTTCCTCATCGGGAATCTCGTCTTTGCTTGCGACCAACCACGGCCGGGTGAATTTCGGGCCGTGTGGTCCATCGCTTGCTTCTTTAAGTTTCATCGGTTTCTCCTCTCAAATAGTCCTCGATAGCGGGTTGATCCATACATGGATGTCCCCCGCAAAACTCACGAAACTTCTCGTAAATTTCTTCTGGCACCGTCAAAGATTTGTTGAACTTGTGACAGCATGAAACACAAACAAAATGTGCGCCCATCCGATATGGGTTCGGCGTATCCTTTTTCCGTCCAGCTCCCAAATACGCAAGGTAAAACTCGTGTTCACCACAATCAGGACATGTGAGCTCAAACTTCGGCACCGGGAAAAAGCCATCCTGAAATTCCCACCTCTCCCGGATGGTCTCAAAGATGCTGCTTGACCCTTCCCCGGGCAACAGATTTTCAGGCTTTAATGTAGCTTCCGAACTGTTCGACATCTGCCTTTTCACCAAATTTCATCTGAAAGTAAGCGAATCGTCGTTTATCAATTTTCAGCTGCGTTCCAGAAAGATCCTCGCATTCCTCACAACCAAAAATCACATTCATCAAATGTGTATCGCCCTGCT
>CAZWHR010000157.1:0-2974 GCA_964633675.1 uncultured archaeon
GCAAGCTGGAAGGAATCAACAATAAGATCAAGGTGCTGTTCAGAAGAAGCTACGGGTATCGGGATATGGAATACTTCAAGCTTAAGGTGAAAAAGGAAACGGATAGTAGCTAACTAAAACACAGAAGATCCAATTTTTTTCAACTAAGCGGTTGACCAAACTTCAGATCCGGTCTTGCTAAATCTTTGGGTTTCATCTTGCATTCGGCCTATTGCTTCCTGTTCAAATATGTGATTCATCTGAATCTACGGGATAAAACTTCTACTTTATATTCCAAGATCGGATTTAACTCCTTCTCCCTAAGAAATGATAATCGTTTTTTTATGTCCTTCTGAGACGAAATACCGTCTAAAATAGCTAAATATAAATAAAGGCCATACTCATTATATTTTTCTGAAATGTTTTTTGATTTTTTATAAATTTCCCTGATAAGATCTTCCTGATACCATCGGTCTGAAGTCATGTATTTTTCCTCACAATTTCGATGAATAAACATTTTTATTGGAAGATCGATGCTCCACGGATTATTTTTATTACTCTTATTTAACCGAGAACAAATACATACGTCCAATAGAGCCCTTAAAATGTCATTAGCATAATTCGAGTCCGAATATTTATCCACGAGTCGAAGAAGATATTTTGCATCTTTTTTCCTGTAAGGATTATAGTCCTTCTTAAAGGACTCAATATCCGCTGTTCCTGAAGATATGCGTTTTTTCAGATTGAACTTTTCCCATTGCTTTTGGTAAAACCAATAAGATCCTTGAGATAACAAAGGATGAAGCCTCTTTTGTTTCAACTGAGCTAAAATTTTCTCGTCATTTTTACTACCAGCAGATACATGAACAATTTGTGGCTCTGATTCATATGAAATAGATGGAACCTTAACTCTAAAGCGATATTTGCCAGTTTCAGAAAAAATATCCTCACTTTTCTGCCAGAAGATATGTTGTAAAAAAACCTTGTTTTCACCAGGTTCAAGAGTATATGTTTCTGACTTTTGATTCCTGAAGACACCATAACCAGGCCCTCGCCATTTGCTATACTCAGAACCATCCAATGAATAAAAAATAAACTTTGAAGTCTGTTTTTCGTATTCCTTTAAAGGTATATTTGTTTCTACTTTCTTGTTGGTATCATTATAAATGATAACTTTTATTATCACTGATTCATATTGAATAATTCTGTTTTTATTGATCTTGACATCAATATTGATGGACGAACGGCCTTCAGCAAGAATTGAACTTCCGCCAAATATGAATATGATTAATAAAAATAACGCTTTACTAGCTTTTGTATTCATTGTTTTTTCTCCTTAATTAGTTTCTACTCCCGGACTTTTGATTCGTCGCCGAAGCTTCTTAATATTTTTTTCCAAAAATTCTCTTGCACCGTTAGCAGATCGCCCCATTATCTTACCATCTTCAATTGGATCTTCATGGGATAACTCAAATTGATGGCCAATTTCATGGGCAGCATCTTTAGACCTTCTTTCCTGAAATTCATTAGAGTTTTTTGTTGTATCTGAACTTAAAAATCTATCGATCTGATTTTCTTTAAAGAGAGCACTCACACCGACTTTAAGACTTAGTCCTGCGGTTGCCCCAAGAGTTAAGCCATCCTCTTCTATAGTTTTCTCTTCTTCACCAGCTGGGTCATTATCTTGTATGGTCTCAAACTGATAAGCATTTTTTAAATAGGCTACCCAAAAATCATTTGATCTTTTTACTACTAAATCAAATCCATTCGCAATTTGAAATATTGTCTCACGAGTTGTCCCACCTTTCGGTGTTTTTTCAAAGATATTGTTTCTAAGAAATGGAACAAGCCGTTTTTCATTTAGATTAGATGAGACAACACTATTTTGTATATAAGCATCTTTGTAGGCTTTGCCTACAACCTCCAGTGGTGGTCGTTCAGGAAGTAAATCAAATCTGTCATCATCAACCAATCTGAAGGGAATATCCTTCAGTTCTTGGACTGTTATGGAAGTATCTTCCATATTCGTATCTTGCACAGACATATCTACCCCGGCCACTTTTATTGTATCGCCTTCTTCTACACTAGCAAAATTCCCTTTATCTTCAGGAGAAAATACCAATCTAAATTTCTTATCTCTTTTATTAAATTCAACAACGTGACCGTTTAAGTTATCACCAATTGCATCTGCATCTATGGTAAATGGAAAATTAAAGACAGTTGCAGCTTGGGGTCCCGGCAATAGAACGGGAGAAGGAATCAAATTGGATGTTTCTTTTCGAACAAAACCATCCCCATTTCCTAATAACCCAAAAGTGAGATTTCGATTTTTTTTAGGCCCGATCCCAATAATACCATTCTCAAATCTTCCATTCCCATGTGAAACATTTCCCCTAATTCCTTCTCCATCCAAATCAGGGGATCCATCAGATAAATCTTCCGAGACAAAAAGATATTGCCCATTACCTGAGATAATTAGACCTTCAATTGTACCATGCACAACATTTGTCTGGGGATTATCCTTTTTTTTGCCCGTCACAACTTTTTTCATACTATCCCGCTCAACGTGCAACTTCCGCCAGACGGTTAATAGTGGTGAGCTCTTGACCGCTTCGTTGGTTGCTTCGTTATTTGGCGGAAAGGAAGTCGGACCTTCAGGTATCGCAGCATCTTCCGTCATATCAAATACTCTTGCTTCCTGCTGAGGATCCGGATGTTTCGGTTTCAGATCCGCCAACTCCTCCCTCGCACATGCTGCGCAAACCCTGTAATTGTCTCCGGGTTGAAAGCTTATCCCTTTCAGTACCACTTCTGCACGGCCGTCCTTCACTTCCGCCTTTACTGTTCCCGTTACCTTTTTATTCTGCCCATTTACCACAAGCATGTGTTCCGTTTCTGTAGACTTCTCAAGATCGCTCACAAGAATACCCTTTTTGGGAAAGTCCTCCTCCCGATTATCGACATTTTTCTCTTCATCATCAATTGGTTTGCTATT
>CAZWHR010000158.1:0-2960 GCA_964633675.1 uncultured archaeon
ACGATTTCGCCTGAGACTTTGTAGCTTGAGCCAGGCTCGGTTACCTGGTAGGTATATGCTTCTGTATGGCCTCCTGAACTGTTGCTGGATTTATTTACTGACTGGACCTCTCCTTCATCTATCTTCTTCAGTCTAGTGGAGTCTCCTATCCGTAGCTCGGGGTTTCCCATATTATCCTCGCGAGAATATGCATTGCTTATCTGAACATTGTCTCCTTCCGCTAGCTTTTCCGCTACCTCTAACTGGTCGTTCCAGAGGGACATCCTTACAGTTCCGGTCTCGTCACCCAGGACAAGGTTCCTCACTTTTCCCTCCTCCCCATCATCTTTCTCAAAGGTGTTTACGGGAGTTATATTCACTACCTGAGCTCTCAGATTTACACGATTCATGCCTGAAAGGATATTCTCCACTTTCAGCTCGCGATCCTCGGGCTCGGATAGTTCCACGCCGTGCTCCTTTGCCACAAGGTGGGCTGCTCCCTCTTCCGAGACCAGTCCTGAGAATTCCTCTTCTTTGGTCCGGATCTTCTCCTCGACCTCTTCAGCATCCATCTCGGATTCTTCGACTATCTTCTCAACTAGTTCTTGATTCATATTCCTACTCCAGTGCTTTTTCTATATCTTCCTTCTTAAGCGCCCTGTTTTCGTGTTCCCTAGACAGCTCTAGAGCCTCCTCAGTTATATAGCCCGCATAGAGCTCTAGAACCTCGGCAAGTTCTTCAAGAGCGCCTTCAGATGCTTTATCTGCTCCAGCATCTTTCAAAAGTTTTTTCATTGTTTTCTTGGAAAGCTCCATGGTAAAGACCTCCAGATATCTCTTGTACTACTGACGAGATGAAGTTTATCAGTGAGGCTTTTATATTTGGGAGGTGTTCAGATAGGCCGGGTCCTGGTGGAAAACCCCCGCCACCTTGTGGAAAAATAATATTTCCGGAGCATATCTTCTCTGCTACCATTATACTGTGGCACTACAAAAAGGTATATATTAGTATGGCGTCTATTAACCCATAAGGTGAGGAAAGACATGCAAAACAGCACTTTAAGAGAATTCTTCCTCCAAGAGAAACCCTCCCATCTTCTTTTGGAGATCAAGCGAAGGAACAAAAATAACTACGCATCCATGCTTTCAAGAGATGTAGGATGCACATATTCCCACACCGTAAAAGTTCTCAGCGAATTCAACGATATGGGTCTAATAGAGTTCGATAAAGAAGGACGGAAGAAGCTGATAGAGCTTACGGAAAAAGGAGAGCAGATAGCAGATAGGATGGAGGGGCTCGTCAAGGAAATGAATGGAGATAACTAGTTGAAAATATACCTCTCGGATGTTGTTTTTTAGGACATGTTTTTATGGTGCCGATAGTTCAATAATTTTGAACACCCAAAAAAGGAGCTCGCAGAAGGTTGCGCCAATAAACTTGTGTCGGAACAAATAGGTCTTCTCCCCTATGTGTGTTCAAATTAAAAGAACACCCACTCGTTTCTGTAGATATCTTCCACCAATACCCACCCATCAAGACGGCAAATATCAGGTAAAAAAAGGAGATTTTGCAAAAAGGCAGTAATCTTGCCAAAGAAGCCTCAAGAACTAGGAAAATTTGGAAGGAACCGGGTTATTGGCAGAGTCCTTCACGCTACACCAAGGGTACAGGCCACCCCTTTTTAAATGTTTACGAAATTGTCAACAAAGCTATTCGATCGGTCGAGTCAACCAGCAGTTCTGTTGACTTTAGAGTTAACTGTTTACTAATTAGTTTTATTTATATAGGGGTGATGGGGCCGGAAAATCGCGAGTGTTCAGGGACGACCACACAGGTGTTCAATGTATCTGTACACTCGAGCGCGGTATTTTGGGGTGCGTGGGTGTTCATCGAAGAGACACACTCAAGGCCGGGTGTGTAAAAAATCTGAACAGAAGATCGAAGATGCTATAGAGGTAAACCGACAACATGGTTGTTCAATTGGAAAGAACTATCATATAACAGCGTTATAGAAAGTAGCCCTATCAAGACCCAGTTAATATCTCTTCTATCTTCAGGTAGGTTTCCTCGTAGGATCCCTCCTCATACCCCGATTCAGGCCACATATTGTATCCATCATCCTCCTTTCTAGGAACTAGATGTAGGTGGAAATGGTTGACAGATTGTTGCGCAGCCCTTCCACTCGCATGAAGGATATTAATCCCTTCAAACTTCTCCTTCAACTCTCCTGCTATCTTCCTTGCGGTCTGTATAACAGAGTTCAATTCCTCCGGAGGAATATCGAACAAGTTGCGAAAATGGTCCTTAGGAACCAGAATCAGGTGGCCCTCAGCCAGAATATCCTCTTCAAGCGGAGGGAACAGAGCTGTTTCTTCGTCCTCGTATACTATCTTTTCTCTATTCCCTTCCTTAACGATATCGCAAAAAGTGCATTCCATGGAGAATATTCAATTAAAGGAGTCCTTTAAGTATTACGCTATCCCTGCCGTCACGAATTCTTATATACCGCTAGCCGGAAAAAAGATTCATGGCCCTAGATACTCTGGAGGAGATGCAGGAGTGGGTGGATGAATCATGGGAGAAGACTCCGAAAGAGGAGGTCACAGAGACAGATGAGCTTCTGTTCCTGATAGAAGAGCTCGGAGAGCTGGCAGAAGACTGCAGGGAGCTGAAAGGCATGAAGGAGAACAAGGAGGTTGAGGTCGACCTGGAGAAGGAGTTCGGAGATATCCTTCTATCAATAATAACCTTTGCCAACCGCTACAATGTTGATCTGGCAGAAGGGTTCGAGAAGACCAAGAAATCTGTGGAAGAGCGGTATATAGAGTAGAGGGCACAGTCCTCCGGGGCTGTTCATTTAAAGAGAACTCTCATATAACGCCGTTATACAAACACTTTTCTATAAATCTGCGAATAATAGAAAGTATGGAACTGCAGCAAGAACTCAAGACCGCCAAAAAAGCAGCCAGAGAGGCTGGAA
>CAZWHR010000159.1:0-2959 GCA_964633675.1 uncultured archaeon
CTCATGGTTGCTTCCGGTAGGACCAGACAAACAAAGATTAGTCTTGACTTTCCGGTAAGCCAAGCGGCCCATCCTTCGGTTCCGGGGGCTACCCGCGTACCCGAAAATCCCCGCCAAGAGGGAACCAGGCCCCGGATGCGGGGACCTCGGCCAGAAGAAATCCGGTGACGATCTGCTAAACGCCGCCTTTGCCAGGATCTCGCGCTCCTCCCGAAGCCGACGATTCTCCTGGCGAAGGCGGCGAAGTTCGCCCCGGTCGTCGCTGGCCCACCCGTCGAAGCGGTTGCCGAAATCGCCCCCGGCCTGCTAATACCAGTTGCGCATGGTCCGGACCGGGGGTACAAACGCGTGAGCCAGCGCATGCGGGCTCCGCCCGGAATGGACCAGGTCAATCACCTGTTCGGGCAACTCTGCGAAATACGTAGGTTGACGCTGGGCCATCGTGAACCCCTTTCAAGGTCAAAGAGTAGGGTGTCCAAGAAAAAGGGCCAACTCCGGAAAACCCACTAACTTGCAAATTGTGGGGAAAAGGAATGGTCCTGTAATTAAAGACTATTGTTTTAGATTTAGCAGGAAAATATCTTGAAATTAAATTATAATATTCAAAATCCACGCATTATAAATGGAATTTCAATACTTATAATAACAATTTCCTTAGTTTGGGGCTCTTTTTTTTATCTATATAAATTCATTAACAGATTTTCAGAACTGACCGTTCCGGAATGGACCCTTACGGCCTATTTTATGAACTACCTGGAATTTGGTTTAGTAAAAAGGGGGCTTCCCGGAACAATAATTCATCTAATGAGGCAGGATAATGTAATTTGGTCAGCGATTTTACTTTATGTGGTCTCATTAATTCTTTTAGCTTTTACTCTATATTTGTTTTATAAGGAGATGAGAAATAATATTGTTAATACTGTAGATTATTTTATATTATTGCTACTCATTTGCTTTTCTCCCGCCACTTTTTCTCATTTTTGGTACGATTTTGGACGATTTGATTTATTCCTTGTTTTAGTATTTATATTATCTTTTTTTCTTTTTCATTTGGACAAGATGTGGCTTTCGGGTCTGGCGTCTTTTGTAGGCGTTTTGGTCCATGAAATTTATTTAATAGCCTTTTTTCCCGTTATTATTTTGTTTTATTTTCATAGGGGTAGTGAAATTGGTGGGGTCGATATCAAAAACCTCTTTCCATTAGTTATCCCCTCCTTTTTAGGAGGGTTGTTTTTGTTTTGGTTTGGTAAGTACGAAGGAGAACTGATTGAGTTGGTAACCAAACTTAATCTTAAATCGAACTTGGAGTGGAATTCGGTAGATGGGGCTTTGGTGTGGACAAGGAACCTAATGACCAATTTTTCAATAGTTTTTTCGCACGTTAAGGAATTCTGGATATGGGGCCATATTTTTATATTGCTAGCCTTTTGGCTTCTTTATTACTCAATTTTCTATTTTATAATGATGCCATATTGTGGTATTTATAAAATCTTGTTGGCCGCGCCGGTTCCTCCACTTTTCTTGTGCTTTATAGGTATTGATTTTGCAAGATGGTTTTCTATATCAATAATTATTATGTTTTTTTCCATTTTATACATGATCTACTTAGATGGAGTTGTCTGCTTGAAAAGAAATAGGCGGCTTATGCTCGTTGCCTTGACTGCGGGGCTGCTGGTTGGCCCCTTTGGTGTTACGGGTTCGGTCTTTTTGGTGGATAAAAATCATCAGATTGTTGGTTTTTTTAGTGGATTGATTGGATTTTGAATTTTCTGAAAATTAACAAAAGTTGTTGGGAAAATATCAACAGTTATGGGACAGAATTATTTTACAAACTATAAGGTAGTTTAGAAAACGGCCACCAATGAAATTGCTAGATTCAAATAAGTGGCTTCCAATTGGTTTTGTAAATGGGCCCTCTAAAAGGTTGGAAAATTCCTTGAAGGATGTTCAAAAAGCCTTTTTACGTGCTTTACGTCCTCACCAATGGCTTAAGAACGTATTGGTGTTTGTTCCATTGTTTACCGCTCAGGATTGGGATGGGACTCATTGGGGCTTAGCGCTAGTTGCTTTCACTGCCTTCAGTCTTTGTAGCTCTGGTGTTTACCTCTTGAATGATTTAGTGGATTTGTCCAATGATCGAGCCGACCCCCGGAAATGTCATCGGCCTTTGGCTAATAAATCCCTCCCTCTGAACTATGCGCTTGTGGCAACTCCGATGCTGATGGCCGTTGGGCTTTTCATCGGGGGTTTGGTGCGTCCTACTCTTTTGGTTGTGTTGGTACTCTATTTGGTTGCGACCACTGCTTATTCTTTTTTTCTCAAGCGCAAGGTCCTGGTCGATGTCCTAATTTTGGCCGGGCTTTATGTCCTTCGCGTGGTCGGGGGAGCTTTTGCGGTTGGGTTAGCGGTGTCGCACTGGCTTTTGGCTTTCTCGCTTTTCTTCTTTTTGGCCCTAGCCATCATCAAACGGTACACCGAGTTGGCAGATTACGTGGCTAGGGGGAAAGGGGCCCCCTGCGGCCGGGGTTATCGGACGGATGATTTGCCCGTTCTTTCTGCCATGGGCGCGGCGTCCGGGTTTACTGGGGTTCAAGTCTTGGCCTTGTACATTAACAGTTCCGCGGTGCAACAAAACTACTCCACCCCCCAATGGCTGTGGCTGATTCCCGTCCTGGTGCTCTACTGGCTAGCCCGTGTTTTGTTGCTGAGTTACCGCGGTCAAATGCACGACGATCCGGTGGTGTTTGCTTTTGAGGATCCCACCAGCCTTTCGGTGGGGGCCCTGGTATTGCTTGTGGTGGTGGTGGCCACTCTATGATCTTTCCTCCGGCCAACCTGACCGCGCGCTACGCAGCCTTCGCCGGTGTCGCAATGGGGGCCAATTTGGCTACCCAATGGTTGGTCATGCATTTTTGGTACCTGCCGCTAGGGCTTTATTCGGCAATGGTGCTGGGAACGG
>CAZWHR010000160.1:0-2957 GCA_964633675.1 uncultured archaeon
GAACGACACCTGACTCGCCAGCGGAATCGATGTTACGATCTATCGAGATGAGCGTGGAAATTATAGAACAAAGTTGGAGAAGAGTCATCCGGTGAATTCTAATCACTCATCGGCTACCCTTTCTACGGTGCCGTCACGCTCTCCATCTTGCACTGCGCTACCTACCAACTCCCAGATAGATACCGCTGTTTCACTGTATTCGGTAAGAGCCTGATTGCTAATCTCTATGACGGCCGGTCAGCCACGCCGGGAGACGATGCCAGGCGGGCGTTCGGGCAGCCTCAAGCGAGGCCTGGAGTTCCTCGATAGTGGTCTCACGCTCGGCGAGGATCTCTCGAAGCCGGGCAATCTCGGCTTCGAGCTCGTCGATCCGTTCTGCCTGAGCCTGAATCGTCTCGCGCTGCTCCGCGATCCTCTCGTCCTGGGCAGCTACCTGATCTTCGAGCACGCGCTTTGCCTCCTCGAGGTGTGCTCGCGACCACCCGGTGCCGGACCCGACGGCCGTCGCCGTGGCCTCATCGGCCCTACCTGCCGCCGGGGCGGAATCTCCCGACGCGGGCTCAATCGCCGGCGCAGCCCTCGCCTCCTCTTCGTCGTCGTACTGTGATGGATCGTAGAATTCGTCGACCATGGCGACCGCCTTGCCCAGCGTGAGTTCGCCGTACGTACGGCCGTCGGCGGTGTGCACCTCGTCCCACTTCTCGCGCATGAGCCCCGATTGCCGGAAGAGGTCGTCCATCCACGTGACGTCGCCGCCGGTCCAGAACGCGAGATGCAGACACAATGCCATGTCCGCTTCGGAGGGACTCGGATACCCGGCCGTACTCCCGTCCCATAAGCGGGCGAAGTCGTCGCCGTTGGTGGCATTTTTCGCTCATCATGAGAGGGTCCGCCTGCGGTGGCTCCGTCACAGGCCACTGTTGAGTGTCGCACCGAAGGACTGACGCGATTTCCCCTGCCGAAAAGCTGGATAGCCTCGAAGGCCACGAATATGACGGTCGCTGGAGACAATCGTGAATTCTTACCAAACAAAAAGTACTGTATTGGTCACCTAAATTTTGGTAAGACGCGGATACCTCCGTGCGGATTGGAGGAAGAGTCTTCATCTCACGAACGATACCTCATCGGTCGTTCAGCCACTGCTTCACGACCGTCAACAGGCTGGGAGCATCCTGTTCACGATCGTCATCATCGGCAGTTGCTACTCCAGGATCCTCCTGTTGGTCTCTACTCGTGACGTCGCTCTCGGCTAGAATCGTCTCCAGTTCGTCGATCCGGGCTTGCTGTACCTCGATCGTCGCCTCACGGTCTTCAAGTTGGGCTTCCAACTCGTCGATACGAGCCTGCTGTTCTGTAACGGTTTCGCGTAGCAGCTCGGCCTCATGTTCGAGTGCCGAATTCGACGTCGTCTCGCCTGCTGTGTCGGGGATAGTAGCTGCTGGTGACCTGGCTCCGCCCCCGGCGATTTCGTCAGCATCACGCGCGGACTCGTACTCGGGGATGTGCGCCCCGCGGTCACGGAGGGCGTCGACAGCCTCCCAGAACGTCTCGCCGCTGGGATACGTCCGCTCGTCTGTAATGAGGCCTTCCTCGAGGGCGACCACTTGGAGGGCGTCCAGCCCGATCATGCCGTCGCGATAGATCCACCGGTCGTCGACTTGAGCGAGGCGGGTGCCGCTCTCGGAGGTCGTCCACGAGGGATCTAGGGATTTGCTTCCGTCGCTGCGTTCCTCGGTCACCGGCGATTGGAGTCGAATGTCACTCGGGCGGGTGTGCTGGATCGCGTCGAAGACGGCCTGGATGTCATCGGTGGTGTCGATTGCGGCTACTTCCTCTTTGGAGGCGGTCGGCTCTCCAACGAGTTCGTCGGGCGTGCCTTCCACGACGGTCGCGTACTCGTCGACGAGGTCCTCAAGGAGCGCTTGACAGTCGGTGACCGCCTGCGGTGTGTCCTGGATGTGATCGCCGGACATCGCGACGTACCGTGCGGAGTCGTAGACCTCGATTTCGGCGTCAGGGAAGGCAGTGTCGGCCGGAAGCGTGTCGGTAATCGTCTTCACTCCCTCTGGCACCATCCCCTTGCAGAGCAGATGAACGCCGGTCCCCGAGGGCGAGACGTCGGCGTAGCTGGCGGCCTGTTCGAGCTGCTCGCGAACCGTCGGATGGATCGCCCCTGTTTCGGGATCCCGAGCGTCGTCATAATCGATCAGCACGAGATCCTCATCCGGGTACTCGTCGCGATTCCGGATGGTGAACGCCAGCTCATGTCCCGGGAGTTTCGCAGCCCACTCGGAGGCGGTCTCGAAGTCGGTCCAGACCGCAGGATCTTGCGCATCGACGAACCGGTCAGGCGCATCCGAATGGAGATACGGCGCCCGCGGGATTTTTCGTCCATCGTCGGTGGGTTTCCATGTGAGCCACTGGTGGCGATCGGTCACGGGTGTCGGATACGTGCCCGTTTCCACTGCCGGACAGCCGCCGGGAGCCATGCCGTTACTGGTGAGTATCGGTCGTATCGGTGTAATAGGCTTGGGCCGGGGACAGGATTTTCCACGCCCTGTATCGTCGTGACCGGGGCGCTTAGCCCACAGTCTCCTTGGACTGTTCACCGAAACAGTTCGAGCGAAAGTTGGGGGAGTTGCCTACGCCCTACGCAGATACCGTCTACTCAGCTGCTGAGCCGTCTAGAAAACCGGGTATCGCTCATGCCGACGAATCCTAACGAAGTCATGTAACGCGTCCGTATTCTCGTCCGCATCAACGAAATTAAACGGGTCTATCGGTCGTTCTTGACGATATGCAGCACCGGGATCCTGATAAACATGCGGTGACGGGCTCTACACGTCACACGCTCCTCCCCCTCGGCTTCATTCGCTCCAGAGCTGCGTTCGTGTTCTTTACCCCTCGCGACGACCGCGATGCGAGTCAACCGCGACTCGTAACACGGCATTCCCGAT
>CAZWHR010000161.1:0-2944 GCA_964633675.1 uncultured archaeon
CGACATTGGATGGCGTGACGGTCCAGCTTTCGAAGGCCCACGGCTCGATTGCCTGGGTGGCAGGGTTTCGCACGACACCTTGATCGTAGATTGGCTCAACGGCCGCAGACGAATAGATCGTTCCGGCATTGAACAAATTGAGGGTCGATGGCGCAGTGGCCATCCCGACCGTTAATCTCCCACTTGTGGATGTCGAAAGCGCCTCAGAAGCCGTATCCTGATCGGCGCCAGCAGGTCCCCGAGAGACCTCAGACGCTTCGGATTCCGTCCCACTCGCGAGACCTACGAAGCTTGCACCACCGGCGGCCTCCATTAAGCGGCGTCGGGTAAGCAATGGCATATGATGTCAACCATCTATTCGATCATAAATAATTATTGTGCCACGGTTGTCGGCCCTATCGAGCTAAGCTCATATTGGGCTCATGCAAGCGTTCGAAGCCACGGTTCGATGGTTTCAGCATCAGTGTTCGGAAAAGTAGTATTACAGTGATTAGTACGTCGGTTTTTGTCTTCGAAAGAACGTTCAACCGGGTATCGATCGCCGTGCATTTCATGCGAAGAATACATATCTAGTTCGTGACGAAGCCTGCTGCAACGGCGCTACATGGACGCTGTCAACCTAGCAATGGAAGTCAATTCCCATCGAGCCAGGGCATATTGTCACGTACCTCGCCGCTCCTCCAGATCCTGGTTGTGGATTAAGAGAGCGTCAGTCTGGGTTCAGATCTCTTCGAACAGCGTGACGATATCGTCGAAGTCGATCCGGCCGTTGTGATTGAAGTCATGACAGGCTTCCGAGGCGCTGGACATGTTGTCGAAGAACGTAACCAAATCGTTGAAGTCGAAACGGCCGTTCCCGTTCAGGTCCTCGAAATCACCATCGCCATCTGGATCAGTTGGTGTCGAGAGACCAGGGCCTAACGGCGAGCAGGTCTCTCCACCGACCGTATCGTATGCCACCACTTCATCGGAATACGCGACGACCACCTCCGTGGAACTATCTCCATCGACATCACCGGCATCGATGGCTTGAACCGACCGGTTGACCCGGAGTCGGGATATCACGCCTCTGGCCGGATCAAGGACGCCGATATAGTCGGTCGTTTGAACGATGAATCGGGACCCCTCGAATTCGTAGACGCCAGTGATCCGGGCGTCCAGGCTGAAGTTGGCGGTCGTACGCGTGTTCGAATCGACCGCCGAGATGTTCCGCCCATTCCACAATACTCCGAGAGGGGTGGTCCCGTTCCGTTCCAGTAACTCAGCTCCATCGGCAGAGAGACCGGTATCGATCGACCAGATCGTTGACCCGTCACTAACATCGAGTGCCCGGACTTCGCCTTGATCGGCATAGACAGCCAAGACTTCCTCGGAAGTATCACCGCTCAGATCTGTAAATGCCGCTTCCGATATCGAACTCGGTCCGGTAATCCAAATCGGGGATACGTGGGTCGAATTGTCCTTTCGAACCAGCCCGAGCCTGTCGGACTGGGTGTGAACGAGGAACTCCGGAGAACGGTCCCCGGTAACGTTCAACGCGTCGTTCACATGGTTCATCAGGCTTTGATTCGTCGCATCAAGCAGAAGCGTCCCGTCGTCATCCCACGCAAAGAGGTTGCCAGGGATGATGCCGATAGACAACACTTCGTCTTTCCCGTCGCGGTCGAAATCAGCCACGCTGTGCCCTGGCAGGTGGGGGAAGTCCGCGTGCCAATGATACGTGCCATTGTGATCGTAAGGCCGGACCCAATTCAGGCCACTGCGGCCCCCGACGATGAGTTCGTCATCGTTATCGCCATCCACATCGCCTGCACGATTCGCTGCGATTTCACCGGAACTGCTCTTGTTCCAGACCCAGGCGCCTTGTTTCAATAGACCCCAAACCGGGGTTGGTCCCCACGCTTCGTGATTCGAAATACCGACCTCGTCGATGCCATCCCCATCCGTATCGGTGACGATCATCCGCGTGTTCGGCGCCTCCAAGGAAACTCGCCATTTCGAAGCAAACCTGGTGGATTTCAGTGAGGTCGACACGGCGGCCGCTTGCTTGGCGGAGGCGAGGTAGTCGGATCGGTTGGTGAGCGCGTAATCCAACACTGCGTTCCGGAAACTCGGCGTGCCCGGCTCGAGACCGGCCTCGATTGCGGCTTGGCGTGCGGCCTGCCGCAGGTTCGACGGGAGGTCCTCTACCGTCACCGACTCGTTCGGAATGCCCGGCTGGAAGAAGTGGCTCGGACTCTCGCCACTGTCATACGTGAAGAGTGTCGAGTTGGCGTCCACCAACCAGTCCGCTCGATAAGCACCATACAACACATCGAAGGCAGGCGGCTGGTCGAAGGTCGTCCCGTTGGCGAACGCGAGGTCATTACTCGCGTTCCCGTCGGGGGAACCCAACAGCCCTTCAACCGGGGTCGATCGGGATTCATCGAGACACACCTTGAGATCCAACCGGTCTCCATACAGATCGATCGTCAGATGTTCGTCGCTTGGATCGGGGCGATTGTTCGAACCCGGGTAGACGATAGTGTAGGTATTCCCCTGTCTCACGACACTCCCGTTCCCGACGCTCATACTAGCCGCGTCAGCCAGTGTGGTCGGGGAACCATCGATGTAGAGTGGCGTTGTATCGCGCGCGTCAACCATCACCTCATGGCCGTCCACCATCGTCGCGCCGGCGGTGTTGATCGTCACCGAGGGGCGCGATGCCAATGGCACCTGCCGGGCCTGGACCTCAAGTGGCCCACCGATTTCGCGCACGAGTACGAACTCGCCAGCGGCCTGGAAGTCATAGGCCACGCCATCGAACGTGACCAGGTGTGGGTCGCCGGTGCTCGGCCCACACTCGAAGGACTCGACGCTCACGTCGACCTGAGCTGTCCGCGTCGTGTTGGCGGTAACCACGCCGATCGTGTAGGACCCGGCTACCACATTGTTCAACGGAGCG
>CAZWHR010000162.1:0-2907 GCA_964633675.1 uncultured archaeon
CATCATGGCTCTTCGAGTTCGACGGGTGGGCAGTTACTGGACGCAATTCAGCCAGAAGCGGGTGTGATTTCGAGTGCCTTCGACTCTCAATATGGTCACCCCGCGGAAGACGTCCTTCGACGACTCGCTGACCGTTCGATCCCGGCTCTCTGGACAGCGACTCACGGAAACGTTGTTCTCATTAGCGATGGGGAAGCGGTCTCGGTTCGGACACAGCAGGCCGGACCCACGGACGCACTCTCTCTGCGAGAAGGTGCTCCAATCGAGCCCGGGACGAGCGGTGACGTGCGAGAACGGCTGCGGCTTGGGGGTGACGGAACATCCAATCCTGCCGAGACCACAGTCGCGACAGATGGTGGCTCAATAGGTAATCTCGTCATCGAAGAGATCCATGCTGACGCCGAGGGAGACGACCGCGAAAACCTCTACGACGAGTACGTGGTGTTTGCTAACGCTGGTAACGAGACGTTCGATCTCTCTGACTGGACCGTCGAAGACGAGGCCGGTGCCACCTACACGTTCCCGGATGGGTTCACACTCGAACCAAATTCGAGCGTGACACTCCATACTGGTGGTGGAACTGATATTGCGGAGGTTATCTACTGGAACTTCGGCTCGCCGATCTGGAACAACGGTGGCGACACAGTAATCGTCCGCGATACCCAAGGTACGGTCGTTGTGGAGGAGACATACTCATGACTGGATCAGGGCTTTCGGATGGAACCTACATGGCGGTTGTTGACGCAATTGAAGACGGGATCGCAACGGTGTTTTTCGAACAGGATGGTGAGGAAGTTGGAGATGCTGTCCTGAACGCGGGTGACCTTCCTGAAGACGGTCGCCATGCAGATGCTCTCTTTTCGGTTACCGTTGAAGACGAGGCTGTCGTTGAGTGGGAGTATCGAGAGGCGAAGACTGAGCAGCGCAAAGAGGCCGCACAAAGCCGCTTTGATCGGTTATCCGAACGGCCTCCCTCTGACGAAGAGCAATGAGTGTGGCACGCCCTTTCTGGAAGTTGTTCGTTCGATGTGGGTAGCCACATCATCTAAGAACTGCTAGTGGCTATTGGCGAGATCACCGGGGATACTTGTGTAAGTTGTCAGAACCTGGCTGCTGACTATAGAGCGTGTATGCAGTACCGGCAAACTTGGCTTACCGAGAGGTTACTCCAGGCCAAGTAGTTAACAAGCCCATCATGCTTACTATCTATATAAACGCCGTGTCCAACTCAGACCAGCCAGTGCATTCAGTCTGGTCGTAGTCTATCGTGCTTCCGCCTGAACGTCTCCCAGAGATTTTGGCTGGAGGATTACAATATGTTGCTATGAACAACGCCACAGGCTCGATTCACGTGATTCATGTGGATGATGAGCCTGGCTTCGCGAAGTTGGCTGCCGAGTTCCGTCAACGAAATAAAGATCGACTGGTATGCGAACCCGAAACGGATCCGCGTGAAGCGCTCGAAAAAATTACCGAACGCGACTACGATTGTGTCATATCCGATTACGATATTCCACAGCTGAACGGCATTGAACTACTGAAGCGGGTCCGATCGGAGTATCCCGACCTGCTGTTCATTCTCTTTACCGGGAAGGGAAGCGAAGAGGTTGCAAGCGAGGCCATTTCGGCTGGTGTCACCGATTACCTTCAGAAGGAAGGCGGTTCAGCCCAGTATGCGGTCTTAGCCAATCGAGTGAGCACCGCCGTCGCCGCATATCGGACACACCGAGAACGGGAGCGGTTTGAGCAGGCTGTCGAGCAGACGGGCCACGCGGTCTACATCACCGATATGGATGGAACGATCGGGTACGTCAACTCGGCGTTCGAGCGGATCACCGGTTACCCGGCCGAGCATGCAGTCATTCGAAGGCCCATGATCCTCAAGTTCGGGGAGATGGACACTGAGTATTACGAAACGCTTTGAGAAACTATTCAGGCCGGCGACGTCTGGGAGGAGGAGATCGTCAACCAACGGCGGTCCGGCGAGCCGTACCTCGCCAACCATCCCATTACGCCAATCACCCGGGAGGATGGGGAAGTGACGGGATTCGTCGCCGTCCAAGCGGACATCACCGAGCGGAAAGAACGGGCGGAAGAACTCCGGGCGCTCGAACGGTATCAATGAGAGCTGTTGGAGCACGCCCCGGGCGGACTCTTCCGATTGGACGAAGACATGCGAATTAGATACGAGAACCCGCTCGCCTAGGAGATCGTCGGCGTCCCGGCGGACGAAGACGATTCGGCGGCCATCGATCAGGACATCCGGGAACTCTCCTCTGTCCAGTAGGCCGGCGCGGTTGACATGGTCGATCGATTACGGGCCGGTGAACGCGTTGAATTCGAGCTTCCGTTCGAATCGCTCTATGGCGAAGAGTCCTATCTGGCCGGGCGGGGAGTCCCCTTTTTTGATGAGGGTGAGTTCGAGAGAGCCGCATGGTGGCCCAGGGACCGACGGCGGAACCATCGCACACGCTTTCGTCCCTGTCCTTCTCGCAGGTACCATCGATCTCGGAGCGCCAGAGGGGGATGCCGGTCCCGGTCACGATTTTCATGTTCTGGGGGATGAAGAGGTCGAGACCATCTTTGCCAACGGACCATTCGTTCGTGAGGTCATTGAGTTCGTCGTCAGTCGTCAGTGAGTGGAGGCCGTCGGCGTCATTATCGTCGTCAGTCTGTTTGGCGTCCTCTCGGTTTGACGAGGGGGGACCGGATGGGTTCCCAGGCCGGAAAATCGTCGTTATCATCGTCCTCGTCAGGTCGTTTTTCCTCATTGCATTCGAGTTCGGGGGTCCGGTCGCATTGCTCGTCGAGGGCGCACTGGAGGTGGGCGAAGCTCTCTAGCTCGGTGTAGCCGGCCTCGTCCTCGAAGCGATCGGCGAGCCAACCAGGCGGCGTACTCGGCAGGCG
>CAZWHR010000163.1:0-2894 GCA_964633675.1 uncultured archaeon
CGGTCCCGTCGGTGAAGGAACCAAATATAGCGAAATCGGTGGCCTGGGTCCGATGGAAGCTGAGAGCGAGTGGAGAATTACGTTGTTCGATCCCCCGCACCGGCAGGTACACGAAGGTGATGACGGCACCGTACGGACCGTGATGACGATCGAGATTAAGCCCGTGGACGGCGGAGAAGCCACACGGCTCCACCAGACGATCCAGTTGACCTTTCCGTGGAGATTCAGACTGCTCGCCCGGCTTCTCAGCTGGCTGTTTCTCCGGCGAATGGCGGCGATAGCCTTGGAGGAGACCATCCAGAATGCAAAGCACATCGTCGAGACGGAACGAACGGACAACAGTGCGCACTCGGAAAACCAACCTGAGGAGCCACAGGTCCAATACAGGAACTCTGAGTCATAGGAACGGTTGTAACTGTGTACCGGTGATCGCTTCCCCCGAGTCGGCGACCACCGGTAAGAGACTACAACCGCCCTTTCAGTGGTTCGTACGCCGAATTTGGCGTACTTCCGGGATCCATATCGGTCACGGGGAAGACGGACTGTTCACACGCCACCGGACTTTCGTGCAATCACCACGAGTATTCGGGCGATCCTCGGAGTGGCGTGTACGAGACGTCCGTCAGATCCTTGAGTTCGTTCCGGGTCCGAGGTTGCTCGTAAATCGTGTTGAGCACCCTGACCCGACTCTCCGAGTGCGAGAGGAATTCGACGTGGTCGAGCGAGGAATTCATGGGTAAACTATCACGTTCCGACGGCATAAATCTCCCCAGCGAGATGCCGACTGGAAGTCGGTACATCTTCGTGGAGATCACGCCTTCGCTATCCCTGGAGGGAGTACCGCAGGGATCCGTGCCCACAGAAGAAGACGTCAAGGACCAGTAGTACAACGGTCCTCCCAGATCCTTGGAACTCCCGACTGATCACTCCAGCAACCGATACAACATCACGACCACCCCGAGCAACGCACCGAGGCCCATGATGAACGCGCCGTGCCGTGAATCCATCGTGATTTTGAGTACGACGAATGCCAGGACGCCTAGATTTAGCAGCCACATGGAACCCGGTTCGGCCCACTCGTGAAGTCGACGGGCCTCCCCGGTTCGTTCGGACAGCACACCGAAGAGGAAATTCGATGTCATCCCCACGAAACCGGCGTGCGCCAGTACGGGCAAAAACCAGTCCGGGGGATCAATAGCGATCTCGCCCGGAAAGAGCACGACGACGGGGACGAGCCAGAGGGTGCCAAAGAACGTCCAAGCCCTCACACCAGGCTGTAAGGGATTGGTATAGAGCGCTTTCCAGCCAACCCGGACGAGAAAGAGCACGAAAAACACCGCCAGTCCCAGAAGCATGACTGGCATCAACATCATGAGATCGAGCGAGATCGCGATCGGCGGCACGAGTCCCGCCACCACTAGGGCGAGCGCCTGTATCAGTCCAGAACGGCTCCACCGACCGTGGCCATTCTGTGCGACGAACCACTCGACAACAACGGACGCAACGAGCAAGATGTAGAACAGCATCACGGGTGCGTGAGCGCCGACATTCGCAATGCCCCCTCCAGTCGCGCGGTTCAAGCCGATCAACACACCCATCGTGCCACCGATTGAGACCAGCAGCAGCGCGGCCGCGACGAACACGTGGACTGTGGTCACTACCGGTTGGTGACGCAGCTGGGAGAACGCGTAGACCGTCGCTGCCCAGAGGATCAACAGCGCACCGCTGCCGAACACCGGCAGCAGGATCAGCAGCTCCTGGGTGAACGCGACTGCAAAGCTGGCTACGTAGCCGGTGACAGCAAGTATGGCGAGATACGCGAGGAGCCTGACACCGTTAACGTAGGAGTCGGAGACGTCTCGTTTCCCGGTGAATACCCAGATGGCGATTCCGAGTACGGAGAGTGTGAACCACCCGAGCGCTGCGGCGTGCAGGTGTGTAAGCATCTGCCAGTGTGGGATCGCCCCGGTAGTGAGTGCGTTTAGAAACCCGAGGAGGATGTTCACGAGGAAGAACAGCAGCGCGACGAGAAACAGTACACTGATGTACGTATCGACACTGTCGTTTGCCACGCGATCCAGTTCGAGTGTTTGTTCTTCCACCGACATTATTGCCGATCCGTCATGTGAGTTATTAAAAATAATTCCTGAAATTATTTCACGTCCTGAAATCCCCTAATTGTCATCAATTGCCGATCAAAGCCGCTCTCGGTGGCTGTTTCGGCTCGTCTTCTTGGGTAGTTTGAGAATCATCATTCATCCCGTTACACGGGAATTTGCGTATAGATTATTTTGACTACTATCGGAGTGCTGCTGAGGAACGCGCCGATAGTAGATCGGTATTCCATCGCCAACGCTTGCTGTATCCGTTCTTCGGCATTCTCAAAGACCGGCTCACCGTGTCCTACGAGGAGACGGTCTATAGCGAGGCCGTTGAGTTCCTCGTGCGGTGGCGCTAGGCGAGCTGGAGGGAACAGCTCGACACGGCCCTTCTGGGCAGCGAATAGTGCGGTCATGAACGTGTCGCTGACAGCGAGCGTCCGTCGCTCTGGGTGGTAGAGTCCGGCCTCTTGCCAGAAGCCGTCCTTGAGGTTGAGTACGGTAAACCCGGTGTCGGCGAGTTCATCCGTGAACTCGATGACGGGAGCGTCGAAATCCTTCGCCTCTTCCTCGAACCACGCCGGGAGGTGGATTGAGACATCGTGTCGAGCAGCGAGTCGGTCGGCATGCCGGTGGTGTTCACTCCCGAGAACAACCACTCCCGCAACCGTACCAAGCTCCGCAAGTTCATCGTCGAGGTCCAGTGCGTCGAGTGGATCTACCAGCCACACGTCGTCGTCCACGACCAGGGCATGGCTCGCTCGTTGCATCTGTGCCTCGGGATGGGCCATCCAC
>CAZWHR010000164.1:0-2886 GCA_964633675.1 uncultured archaeon
CAACGAAGTCCGCCTCCATTATACCCTTGTTACCTGTCTCCTTCGCATATTCGACTATCTTGTTCTTGTAGTTAGCTCTGAGCTGTATGTTGTCCCAGACCGCGTCCCAGTCGTTCTTCCATTCCCTGACGTTTGAGGCGATCTCGTTCAGTATAACGGACTCCCCGTTCTTCAGTGTATCTGTAGGTTTAAGCATGTCGTCCTCGGCATCGTACTGCATCAGAGGTACAAACGCGTTCTCCTCCAGAGGATCATCCGACCACTCCTTCCTGACCTCCGCTATATTCACAACCCTGCGGTACTTGTGAAGCCCTGAAGGAGATGTGAGCCTGTTTGCAGTTACAATTATGTCTGTAGCCTTGAAGCTTGTTCTTGGAACCCCGAGATCGTTCACAACCCTGTCGAATACAGAGTATGGTGACTCCCCGTGGATGGTTCCTGCAACATAGTTCGCCAGCGCCCCAACCCGCATAGCCTCGTAAAGCGCTCTTGCCTCCTCCCCTCTGACCTCTCCAACTATAAGGCTGGAATCACCAAGCCTTAGAGAGGTTCTTATGGCATCCGCAGCTGAGAGCTCCGATTCAGTACTGGTTATGACTGATTCGCTCTTCAGGCGCTCTATATTGTATCCTAAGTCCTGCAAATAGGGAAGAGGGAGTTCTAACGTGTCTTCTACCGATACTATCCTGTTGCTCTTCATAAGCTCCACTAGAGAAGCTCCCAAGAGGCTTGACTTTCCTGCGGATCTTGTTCCGGCGTACAGCACGGATCTTGCGCCGTCTATTATGAAGTGCAGAAGTCCTGTGGCCAGAGGCGTCATGTAGTCCACGTCTATATACAGTGGGAACGTCCATGGCTCGGATCTGTGTCTCCTGAATGCATAGGCAAGTCCATCGGGCGAAAGATTTTGTGTAACTATCGCAACCCTTGCCCTGCCTCCAGGAACCTTTGCCGAGGTGTCCAGCACAGGGTTTGCCTCGTCCAGAGGTCTTCCCGACTTTAGTCTGAACCTTGTAGCCCATGATTCCACGTCCTCTCTAGTAGGAACAAGGTTCGTCTGGCACTCCCCCAGATCCGCATGTATAACATATATGGGGGAGGAACCGACAGGTGCATTAACATATATATCCTGAAGCTTCTTGTCCGCAAGCAGGACCTCCAGAACTCCAAGGCCTGCTGTATATCTTGTAAGTATGGATGCAAGCTGGTCGACCTTGTCCGGGGATAGCTGTGCATCTCTCTGCTCTGCTATGTTCTCAACCATGTCTCTCCCGATGTTGAAGAATATCTCTCTGGTTCTTCCAGGCTCTGCGAATTCGGATTCCTCGGGCTTGTGTTCTGACATATACCTCCTTGCGACATCAAGTATCTCGTATTCCTGATCTGTAAGGTTGAACTCCGGAGGAGTCATGTGATACCTTGGCCTGGAATCGTCCTCAATCCTCAGCATCCTAACCTCGGTGTCGACCTTGTCTATAGTGTATCTGTCCACCTCTCTGGACTTCTCCGGAACCGTCTTCATGTACCTTGTGAGCATGAAGTTCGGTCTTATTGTGGGTGCGAAGACCTGCCTGTATATCTCCCTGTTCCCAACATGATAGCCCGATAGCTCGTCTTCGACCTGTTTTATGAGCTCAAGCTCTCCCAGCCTCTCCTTCAGAGGTTTCAGAACGTTCTCAAGCCAGTGCTGGTAGCATTTTGATATCCTGTCCGGAGACCGCTGTACCTTCACCTTAACCTCTTCTATCTTTCTCCTCACCTTTACAAATGCGCCTATAGGATCTTTCCTCATGTCCTGAGCTATCAAGTCCTGTATAAAGCTCTGGGCAGAACTAAGCATCCTCTCACAGTTGTTCCGCATATATTCATCCGGCTGTGTGAACTTCGGATCCCTTCTCAGCCTTGATGTAAGGTTCGCTATCTCGTTGAGAAGCCTGACCTGGTCGTAATCATATTCGTAGTCTCTCTCCTGCGCCAGCACCACCCTCTGCACGTCCTGGACCTCCATAAGTATGTCCATGACCCTGGCCATGACCTCCGGGAAGTCCTCGATAGAGGCTGCATAGGTCGATCCCTGGAGGTTGACCCTTACCTTCCCGGCATCCCTGTCGAACTGGTAGCTCCCAACATCCTGCTGGAAGGGATTCCTATCCGATTCATCTGGCTCAGCCATGTATCACACTCTCCAGGGAAGACTTTGGTCTCACGGTATTTAACTTTTTGAGGAAGGTGTACCTTCGAGTTGACCTTGACCAGAGCTTTTAGTTTCAGTCCAGTTAGGATTTAATGTGTCTCATCTGCATGGTGGGCAGCAAGAAGTACAGGTCTGCCGTCCCAATCTATAAACACGCGATGATCGGTGTGGCTCTTCTTTACAGTTAACTGATATGCGTCTACCGACCTCACATGCTTTATGTCTTCCGATATGGAATGATTAAGCTGGTTGGCTTCTTCTCCTATTGCCTTCCGTATAGATTCCGCAACCTCTCTTCTCTGGTCTCTGCTAAGAGCTCTGAAATTTGCTTTGAACTCCTCTTTACATAGCTTTTTAGAATCAGAGATATTCCTCAAGGATCTCAGCAAGATTTCCGGCGGCTGGCTGCTCTCTTGCTCTCTCCAGTACCTCTCTGGTTCTACTTGAGACGCTAACATCAGGAATCTCCTCTTTCAGGTCTTCCATGTTCCGACTCTCCTTCTCCGTCATTATGCCAGCACCAGTTTACACAACCGTAACAAGCATTTATAAAAATTCCGCCGAGGGATTTGTCCTCAAAGACTCTTACTGTATCTTGATACATATGTATAGAGCCTCTGTCCTTACAATGCTGACAGACATTTAAATCCATCCTTCCTTTTCAGATACAGAGATCTGTATGGAAACCTCTA
>CAZWHR010000165.1:0-2874 GCA_964633675.1 uncultured archaeon
CGCACTCAATGTTGCTGGCCGGAAGGTCGGTCCCGCGGAGATCGAAGGCGTCGCAACCGAACTCGACGAGGTCACCCAGGCCGCGGCTGTCGGCGTTCCGGACGAAACCACCGGCACAGCCGTCCTGCTCTATATTGTCCTGGAGGACGCAGACAGAGAGTCCGACGAGCTCCGTGAGCGTATCCGTAACGCCGTCGGCGAGGAGCACGGCAAGCCCTTCCAGCCCCGGGAGGTCCTCTTCGTGGATGAACTGCCATTGACCCAGTCCGGGAAGA
Source organism: uncultured archaeon (assembly GCA_964633675.1). GTDB lineage: Archaea > Nanohalarchaeota > Nanosalinia > Nanosalinales > Nanoanaerosalinaceae > JAXINT01. The sequence continues at coordinate 276 of CAZWHR010000165.1, forward strand.
TCATCCGACGGGTGATCGGCTCGATGTACGAGGGCGACGAGCCGGGCGAACTCTCTAGCCTGCAAAACCCAGACGCGTTGGACGCGGTGAGGGACGCTCGGTGAAATCCACAGCCTTGCGGTGACACAATTGAGTGTGGGCCATTTCCCCGAGCTTTCGACGGCACTCTCACGGCCCTGTGTTACCTGCGCCCACGGAGCGAGACGAGCAGGGAAGATTCGAGGAACCACACTCGTGTCAAATGTAGCCAATCCCGAATGCGGTCGTTACCGCAGTGGTATTCAACTGGCGGTAGGTTTCTGAGCCGATGAGGGGACCAGCTACTCCCACAATCGGCCGTATCTTCCGGGATGAGACCGCAGGAGAAGTAGTGGCCTCCTTCCGCTCGTGATCCCGTCTGGTGCGTTTGGTGAGACGTTACGTGATGGACCGTGGCTACTGCGGCCCCTCCCGAATTGAGGGTTCCAAAGGGTTTAATGCCTCAGATGGCGGTACCTGCCATGATGTACCAGATATTGATGCCGGTCGACACGGACGAATCCAGGGCGGTGCGACAGGCCACATTCATCACGGCTCTCCCTCACGCCGCCGAGGAGATCGAGGTCGTTCTTCAATTCGTCTACCAGGGTGAGGCGGAGGACGCGCCAGAAGAAGTGCAAGCGGTGGCCTCGGCACGCCGGATCGAGTCAGTCAAACGGGCGATGGAACAACTCGAGGAAGCAGACGTCGAATTTACTCTTGTCGAAGAAAGCGGCGACACGGCCAAAGACATCATCGAACGGGGCGAGGAAGACGACGTCGACCTGATCGTGCTCGGGGGGCGAAAACGTTCGCCTGCAGGAAAAATCCTGTTCGGCAGTGTTACCCAGACGGTTCTCCTGAATAGCGACCGGCCAGTTGCCGTCACCGGCGGCTGATTGTGATCCGTTCGCCGGTTGAAAATCGCTCGAAAGCCGACAAATTGGCGTTGAGGACGTGGAAGCAGGCTACCCGCGGCTGACGCTCTATTGCGGGACCATCACGACACTGGTGGGTGCGTTCAATCGTCGGGGAGAAATGTAAGCCCCGCTGCGGGTGGTCAGCGGGGACGTGGTTTCAGCCACGAACGGGTGTAGATTGGCGTGACGGTAGCGACACTTCCTCAGCATGCCCTGGGCATTCCAGGACGAATACTCGTTTGTTGGTTGGGGTAATTAATCTATTCAATCCGGAAAGGCTGGTGCCGTATGTGTTGTTGCCACCAGGCCGACAGCAGGTCAGACTCAAGCCGACATCGTGCCCCAAGCCGGACGTCCTTTCACTGAACAAAGACCGACCAGACTGAGAGATACATGGATAGGACTCCAGCGCTTTCTACCGGGCCGTCCATCCGCCGTCGACCGTCACACAGGTGCCGGTGACGTAGGAGCCGGCCGCAGACGCGAGGAATACAGCTGGGCCGGCTATTTCAGCGGGTTCGGCAAACCGATCAAGGGGCGTCTGTCGAAGCAGCGACTTCCGGATGGAGTCGGTTTCGAGGGCATCCTCGATGAATTCAGTCTCGACGTACCCGGGGGCGATGCTGTTGACCCGGATCTCCGGGGCCCAGTCTATGGCCATGCTCTTGGTCATTCCGACGAGCCCGTGTTTCGAGGCAACATATGGATGTTGGCGGGGGAGTGCAACGAGGCCACCGACACTGGCGACGTTGATTACGGAGGCATCCTCACTTTCGGCGAGGAACTCTGCCCCTTCAATGGTACAGAGTAAGGCGCCGCGCAGGTTGACGGCCACGGTCTGGTCGAACCCTTCGATATGGATGGTCTCTGGCTTGCCGAGGCCATTCTCAGGGTTCACACCTGCGTTGTTCACTAGCACGTCGACGCCGCCGAATTCATCCGCTGCCTGCTCGAATAGACGCCGCACTGAGCCCTGGTCCGTAACATCGGCTGTCACCGGGAGGCCAGTCCCACCATCGTCGCGGACGCGACCGATCGTTTCCTCGATTGCCTCGGTAGTGCGGGCAGCGGCGATGACAGACGCACCGGCCTGGGCCAGCCCAATGGCGATTGCCCTGCCGATGCCACGACTCGCGCCTGTTACGACAGCCACTCGATCCGAGAGGTCGAACGCCACCTCGATGTCAGGAAATTCGGTCTCGCTGACACTCCGATTCTCGGGAGTTTCCTCCGTCGTACCCGCACATTCGCTGGGAGGTGCGTAAAAGACCTGGATTATGTTTATCGGCGGATTGGCGCTTTCGAATCCCCTAACCAGTGAAAACGCAAATCCTCCAGCGCCACTGATTACATCAGATTCAAAAACCGATTCGTCGGTGACCATCCAGGCGCGAGCAGCGCGATGATTCTCCACTGGATGTTTATCAGTGGTAACAGGCAATTGGTATGACATTGCAGCACCTGAGCAGATGGTGATATGTAGCACGATCACGGTTGGGAATTCCGAGGCCATAGCGAGCCAAGTAAGAGACGCAATACCTCTTGGGTCAAGGGTCGGTCGGAGAGACAGAGAGAAGAGGGTGGGTGCGTGCCTCACGGGTGGGGCAAAGGTGCGTGGTATTCCAGCGATTGGTCCGATATGGAGCGTCGGTCGAAGGTGA
>CAZWHR010000166.1:0-2841 GCA_964633675.1 uncultured archaeon
AGCGCGATCTCTTGGGGCTCTCCCGAGTAAGGAACCATGCCGAAGGCGCCCCCGAGCGCCACCCACCAGAGGTAGGTCGTCTCGATGGGGATCCGCCGGGCGATGATGTAGAGGCTGGCGGCGGTCATCCCCACGCTCTGGATCGCCAGGCTGAAGTTCCGGGCCACAGCCGGGTCGATCTCGAAAGCCAGTGTCATGACCGGGTAGGCGATCGCCCCTCCCCCCTCCGAGCTCGCCCCGGCGATGAAGGAGCCCCCGATCATGGTGACCGTCATGTACCAGTCCCGCAGGAAGAGGTGCCAGAGGTCCCCGGACCACATATGCCAGAGCCACCAGATGTAGACGCACGCCGTGGGAAGGACGACCAGGCCGAGATACCGGCGGCTTCCCCACGCGTCCACGCGTACGGGGGACCTCGATGAAGACATGGCGGAAAACTACGGCGGGAAGAGAGGCGACGGGAGACGACGAAGCGGTATGAGATGAGAACCGCGGATGCGCGTCCCGAGGGAGTGAAAACTACGGAGATTGAGTTGCATTTGCACCTGGGGCTATTTGACCGTCCGGCCGCTCCCGGACGGGAACGCGAAACCAGAAGTTCACCGGAGAAGGAGGCGTGTGCACCCAGGCAAAGTGGAGCTCCACCTTCACCGTAGCGGTACCCGGCGACTCACAATAACAGGTCAGACGGTACCGGCCGCCGTTCGACTCCTCCGGAGACGTACGGTCGATCTTTCCGCTCGGGTGAGTCACCTCCACGATGATCGGTGCATCGGTGACGGGTCCCCCGACCCCGCCCGCAGCCACCGTATCGCCGACATTGGTCACCGTGAAACGGAGATCCGTCGAGTCTTGGGCCACCGCTCCTTTGCCCGATACGCGCATCTGGACGCGATATCCGTCCTGCGTGGCCGACTTCACGTCACTCCGTTGAGGGCTCGACGAAGACGAGACCCCGGACCTCCCGGTCTCGGAGCCGGTCAACAGTTCACCGCAGCCGAGACTTCCTCCCACGACCAGTACGAGCAAACCGGTCGCTACACGGATAGGAGATAAGACACTTCGAGCGAACCGGACGATCGGAACGAGGAGCACGACTGGATGCAGCGGCGGTTCTACGTCACCCGTACGGCAAACTCCCCCTCTCTGCCGTTCCTGCACGTCCGAATGCCCACATCACAGCAGTAAGGCGAACCCGTACAACCTCGTGATATCCGACCCCACCCGATCCATACGACCGATCGCTTCTCGCCGCTCCGTCCTCGTTCTTGCACCGGAGAAGGATGATTCCGACCCTGCGGATACCGGATTCGTTCGGTCCGACGCTCCTCGCTCTTCTTCCGGAGCCCATGTCCTCAGATCGTATCTCCAGGCAGCCGACTCTCGCCTTCCTTTCTGATCACAGCCGTCGTTCCCGATCTCGTCTCGGTCCGGCGGCCCTTCTGGTGGTCGGCCTGCTTCTCGGCCTCTCCGCAGGACCGACCGCCGCCCAGACTTCGACCGTCGGATCGGATCTCGATCTCGGCACGGTCGAGTTTGCGACCTCGGGGGAAGCGTCCGCCCACCGGGCATTCACCACCGGTCTTCTCGCCCTACACTCCTTCTGGTACCCGGAGGCGCGGACCCACTTCCGCCGGGCTCAGGAGCTCCAGCCCGAACTCGCCATCGCCTACTGGGGCGAGGCGATGACCTACGACCATCCCCTCTGGGGCCCGCTCGGACAGCACGACCGGGAGGCCGGGCTTTCGGTCCTCGGCCGGCTCGACTCGGTCGCTTCCGCACGCAGTATCGCCGCAAGCGACCGCGAGCGAGCCTACCTGGAGGCCGTCCGCACCCTCTACGACGGCCAGGGAGACCTGGCCGCCCGCCGGCGCGCATATCTCGAGAAGATGGCGACCCTGGCGGAGCGGTATCCGAACGACGAGGAAGCCACGATCTTCGCGGCGCTCGCCCGCATGAGCCGCCCGGATTTCTCCCTGGAGAATGCCGACCACGTGGTGGCGGTCGCCGCCCCGCTCGAGGAGCTCTTCACGGAGCGAAAAAACCATCCGGGCGTGCTCCACTATCTGATCCACGCCTACGACTCGGATACTTTCGCCCGTATGGGACTCCGGCCGGCCCGGCTCTACGCCGATCTCGCTCCCTCCGCCTCGCACGCGCTCCACATGCCGAGCCACATCTTCCGCCAGCTCCAGATGTGGGAGAAGATGGCCGCCTCGAACGTGGATGCCTACGAGGCCTCCGTGCAGTGGCAGAAGGAGACCGGCCGCCCTCTCAAGGACCGGGACTACCACTCCTTCCACTGGCTGATGGACGCCTACCTGGCCATGGAGGATTTCGAGGGGGCCTGTAGCCTCATCGCGGAGATCGATTCCCTCGATAAGCTCGCCCGCGAGCGGGGCGAGGACCTCGGCCGCATCCCCTCGGTCGCCGAAGAGGTTCGCTCACAGTACCGCGACCGGACAGAGGCGGTAAACCGCTCCGTATCGTGCGATCCGCTCGAGTAGCATCCGGCTGTCCATCCCTACCTCCCCTCCGTCAGCCAGTCGAGCACCCGCTCTCCGGCCGCTTCCGAGCGTCGTTTCCCCGCCTCCGATCGGTCACGGCCACTGTGAGAACCAGGTGACGACCTGGTAGGTCTCCTCGACCGCCTGCTCGCCCGCCGGCTGCCCCTCCGCGTCGACGGGTCCGGCGATGAGGAGCGGCGAGGGCGAAAGACTGGCGGCCAGATCGGACAGATCGTATCCCGTGATCGCCCCCGGCACGGTGGTCGGCAGGAGACTCGGATCGTAGTGCTCACGGGTGGCCAGCGCCTCATAGGAACGCAGCGGACCGGCGAGT
>CAZWHR010000167.1:0-430 GCA_964633675.1 uncultured archaeon
TCGGATCATGGCTTTATTAACCGCCAAGGGCGCAAGGGGCGCGAAGGGGATCGCAAAGTGCCGCCTTGGCGGCCTTCGCGACCCTCGCGGTTTATGCGGCCGTGCTTTGTGCTTTTGAGACACTCCCCCCCGGAAACATCAATTTTCTACGGTACCGTATTTTTTGCAAGGCTTGAGATCCGGGGTTCGGGATCTCCCGTAGGGAGGATCCTCATCCCTTCTTTTCCAAGCCTCTGAAGCAGGGTTTCCCTATCCAACCCGATGAATATAATGGGACAGCTTGTTTGGTAAGGGGCTACCGGAAGTAACCCCGCCTTATAGCATAGATCGTCCACAACATTCCATAAGGCTGCCGGAGGCCTGCCCGAATGACCTTCGGTCAGGCGGGCAGCCCCGGAATGTAGCTCGGATCATGGCTTCATTAACCGCC
>CAZWHR010000167.1:440-2823 GCA_964633675.1 uncultured archaeon
CCGTTCTCGGGGGTGTTTTTCTCCTTTGCGGGTACACGCTCTACGAAGAGCTCCTCCTGGAAGGGCCGGGTGAGCCCCTCGCATCTTCCGATCAGGTCCTCATCGGGAACGGCCTGCTCTTGCTCGGCGTGCTCGTCCTTTTTTTCATCATGGAGCTCCGTGCCGAGGGGCGCCTGGTAGTTCGGATCATGGCTTTATTAACCGCCAGGGTCGCGAGGGGCGCGAAGATGGGCGCAATGTGAACCTCGCGTCCACAGCGCTCATAGCGGTTTAGAAAATCCCCATCGCCGCGAAGCAGTCGTGAACAATTCCCCTGGATATTCGTACCTTAACATCAAAGATCCTCAAGATGTCGAGAGAAGAGCTCATCAACAGAACACTGACCACCCTTTCCCGGCTACCGCAGGACCGCTTGCAAGAAGTCTCGGATTTTGCGGATTTCGTTCTGAAAAAGTACGACGAGGAAATTCTCCAAGAGGGAATGGAAAAGCTCAGTAGTGACTCCGGATCCTTGAAATTCCTGGAAGAGGAAGAAAACCTGTATTCTACTAAGGACCTGAAAGAAAAGTATTGATGGAAAAGGGGGAGATCATTCTTGTTCCTTTTCCATTCACCGACCTCAAAGGGAATAAGAACCGCCCTGCTTTGGTCCTTTCCTCCAATGAACGCGATGTCACGGTCTCCTTTATATCCACTCAATTGAAGTGGAAAGAGGAGAATGACGTCCTGCTCAAACCCTCTCAAAAGAACGGCCTCAAAAAGGAATCCTTGGTACGCTTGTCCAAGATCGCGACCATCGATCGGTCCATCGCGATCGGAAAGTTAGGGGATATCGAGGCAAATAAGTTGAAAGAGGTGGATTCCGGCTTAAAGAGGATATTTCGATTGGATCGATAGAAGAATAGGACCATCCCTCCCAGATGGTGGATTGCTGTTGACGATGCATTCGAGAACTATAAGGCGGAGCTGCCGGAAACGGGGGCGCTTTGTAACTAAGATCATGGCCTTGTTAACCGCCAAGGTCGCGAGGGGCGCGGAGATGGGCGCAGCGTGATCCTTGCGTCCCTTGCGCCCCTGGCGGTTAAGATGAAAAGGGCCATTCTACAAAAAGACCGCCCCTGGCCGATCCCAAAACCCGCTACCGGCTCGGCTCGATGGCAAAGGGCTTTTCCGTCAGCTTGAGAAAAAGTATTTTTATCGTCTCATCTTTGAACAGAACGGCGAACACTTAACCTTCCATCGAAAATGAAGAAAAGAACACTTTTCGGTTTGATGCTGATCATCATCCTGCCATCGCTCTTTTCCTGTTCTAATGAAAGGGACCTTGAAAAAGCATCACTGATCGGAACCTTGGAGGAGAACGGATATGAGATCCTGGAGACAAGCAAGATCGACACGGGCTTTCCTGAAGGAATGATCGAGGATATCGATCGAACGGTCGTAAAAAAGGAAGGGGTCGAGCTGATCCTGGACCTATTGAACTTCAAGAAGGATTCAAAACCCATGAGTCAGCAAGCCGTGGAATTCCAGAATTCCTATTGCAAGAACTGCTATTCGAACAGGAACTCAAGGGGTTTAGTGGGGCATGTTTATCTGGTGGTCCATGCAAAGGAGAAAGAAGGGATCCCCATGGCCGGATCCACTTTTGATGAGATCGTACAAGAATAACGGCATCCTCAGGGGGCTATAAGGCGGGCATCCCCGAAGCTTGAATTTTCTACGGTACCGTATTTTTTGCATGCTTGGGGTCCAGGGGTTCGAGATCTCCCATAGGCAAGGTCCTCTCCCCGACCCCGTAGGGGTCACCCCATCCATAGACCCCGGAACCACCCGCCAAGACCCCCAACCCCGTAGGGGTTTTCTATTTTGTTTTGAGTGATCGCTATAGAAGACCCCTACGGGGTCAGTATGCGGTGTGTCCACGCCTTCCTTGGTTACGGATAGGGGATGCCTACGGCATCAGAGATCCGATTAAGCCTGAGCTTCACCACTGACCCCGCAAGGGGTCTCCTGTCCGTTGCCCACCAGAATCTACAACCCACCCCATAACCCCGTAGGGGTCCCCTATCCATCGCCTCCAGGCTCCAAAGGCCTCTCCCCGACCCCGTAGGGGTCTCCTGTTTGGTGAGGGGGGCGCTCATTCCGGAGGCTTGAAGACCTGGCTTTTCCGATAAGATACATTGTATTTCTTCAACAATTGCTCATACTCCTTCCTGAAATCCTTCTCCAAGTGATGTTCTTTCTGCCTTTCGATATAGCGGATCACGTTGCTCAAGCATCTCTCATCATGTGAAAAAGCTCCATACCCTTCCTGCCACCTGAAATTCCTCCTGGTGAAACCTCTTCTCCGAATGAATTCGGTGGAGGACCTTTTAATATCCCT
>CAZWHR010000168.1:0-2793 GCA_964633675.1 uncultured archaeon
CGCTGGGCGTGATGAACAAGGCGGGTCGCGCTCGGCGAAGCGAGCACGTCTCGACGATGTCTCACCCCGCCCCGACTCACTTCCGTTTCGTCCGTTCCCTAACGCTTAAATTCGATTAGGTATTTACCCCCATCGACTGTCAGACGAATTCCCACTTCGCGAGACGCTCTCCGTCAACTGCGAACCGAACGCCACCCGCTTACGGACGAGCTATCGGAACGTCGACGATCTCGGGTAGACGAAAGGTCATTCACCGCAATTCGACGCCCCACGACGAACTCCTCGCACGGCTCGAGAGTTACGAGGCCCCCGGGTCGTGTGCATTCTCGACGGGATCAACCAGCTTGACGGGCGTTATCCCAGCCCTATACCGAGAGGAAACCCATCGCGTACTCCAGATCGACCGTGTATCGAGAAGGTAAACCCTTCAGTGTGGGCGGTGTAGTCACGTCTATGTGTGGCCGAACCTCGTTATTCGTCCCCCGGTCCGTCCTGGAGGATCGGTTCGAGATCGACATTCCCCAGGAAACGATTCCTCGATACAATATAGCGCCCGGTGACGACCTGTTGACCGTCCGCAACGACACGCCAGAAACCGGCGATATGCTCCAGTGGGGGCTGATCCCCCACTGGGTCGACGATCCAGCCGAGTACAGCACGCCGATCAACGCAAGAGCAGAAACCGTGCATGAAAAACCGTTCTTCGAGGACGCCTTCGAGAACCGGCGGTGTCTGATTCTCGCAGATGGCTTCTACGAGTGGGAGGGTGAGCGCGGGAACAAGGAGCCGTATCGAATCGAACGAACCGACCAGGAGCCCTTCGCGTTTGCCGGGATCTGGGAAACCTGGCGCTCGAATGGCGACGCAATCCAGACCTGTGCGATCCTCACGACAGAACCGAACGAGACCGTGGCGCCGATCCACGATCGCATGCCCGTCATGCTCGAACCTGACGAGGAATCCCGGTGGTTGTCCGCCGACGAGCCCGCCCGGGCGTCGGCGGTGTTCGATCCCTATCCGGACTCCGAACTGCACGCGTACCGCATCTCGAAGGCCGTGAATAATCCCGACTATGATCGGCCCGATATTCTGGACGCAGCAGAAGACACGCAGTCGGGATTAGATGAATTCGCCTGACGGCTCCGCAAAGAGTCTAACAGTCCTCAATCCGGAAGGATATCTCGAAACGCCCGGGACATTCGTGGGGTTACAGGTTGTCGCCGCTGTCATCTCATCCAGAGGAGCGGTGGCGCCGTATTAGCTCAGGCGGGAGGTTCACGAACGTCGCTCGTGGTCAGATGACCACATCTCCCAACCATACGACTCCCAACAGGAGTGTCAAGACAACTATCCCTGCTACTATCGCCAGCCCCGCTCGACGGGCCCGTGGGTGGCTCGTGTACCGTTGTCTGCGGTAGATGTCCCCAAACATATGTACCATCATACGCCCAACCCTCGTGCTCCCCCGGATGGTGCGTCGAAGGCCCCGCAGCACCCGACCAAAGACGTATACGAGAAACTCCGCAAACTCCATTACGAGTTGTTCGTGCCCCTCCGAAGGGGGTTGTTCGGGCGGATTGATTTCCTCTCCATTAGTGGTGTCACCTTGCGATTGCTCGGATTTGGTTCCTTTTAACCGGTTGACCTCCCGTTCTAACTCCGCGATCCGTCGATTCTTCTGTGTGAGTTCTTTGTTGAGGTCAGCAGCCCCATCCGAATTTCCCGAGGGTTGGATCGCCTGGGCGACCTCTGGATTGAGGTGTGATCGACCACCAGTTTCTATCGCTTCCAAGCCCGGAGTCGATCCAGCATCGTACGTTCGCTTTTGCAAGAATTTCAATTCACGGACTTCCTCTTCCCAATCTGCCATCAGGAACGCTTCCCCCGTTTCCAGGTCATCAATCCGTCCGCCATACGCTGATCCGAGGATCCGTCTTGCCACATCGACATCGTTCTCCCAGGTCAGCCGGTGCCAGAGCAACCAATCACATTGGGTGATGAATTCCTTTGAAACTGCGGCAGGTCGCTGTGAGACACCACAGATTCCTAGCCCACGCTTCCGGCCACGTTTTGCGATGCGAATGACGGTTTCAGCAAGCGAATCAAATCCACCCTGCTCAGGGACGTACTCATGGATTTCCTCGATTACGAGCAGATACGGCTTTTGCACAGTTTTCTCGAGCTCAAAGACTTCCTCCAGAACCCTCTCGACGATTGCATCGGCCGCATCCTCAGATTCGTACTCCGAGAGATCGACGACTACAGGGATATTTTCTTGAAGAGAGATGTCGATAATTTCTTCCACCGTTTCCTCCGAAATCTCCCGGTCGTACCCGTCTCCCGAGGGGCCGACCAATAGGATCTCATACACCTCTTTGAGTGGATAATACTCGCCCTCGGTATCGATGACCAAGAGTGGTAACCGATTGTCAAGAAGTTTTTCTACGATTACGGAGATCGTGTTCGTTTTTCCAGAGCCACTCTTTCCGGAACAGAATCCGCGACCCGTCAGTAAATCCTCGACAGGGAGCGTATACCCCCCTTCGGCAACCTCGATTCGTTTCGCTGGTTCACTCACAGGTGCTCCGACATTCAATCTCAGGAGGTATTACTATTCGTATTCGTATAACAAACATAATAATTGGGGATGGGAATCGGGGATCGGAGACATCCACATTTGATATGGGGGGAGAATGTCGTCTTGGCAAGTCTATACGCCAGAACGATTCGCCGTACCTCAGCTAGTATTGATATGTTACCGGCTTACGGGAACTACTCTCACCTGCCTCCGAA
>CAZWHR010000169.1:0-2790 GCA_964633675.1 uncultured archaeon
GCCTCCGGTCTCGATCATCGCGGCCGCCTGCCAGATCTCCGTGAGGTAGCCTCCTTTGAACCCCATCGGCCGCACGAGGGGCTCGCGCTCGAAATCCGTGCTGACCCGCTCGATGGTGACCGATCCGGCCTGCCCCGCCTCCCCCTCGGAGGCGAGAGCACCCGCCTCACCCGACGAGCGATCACCGGCTCCGACGGTCGCGGAGGCACCGGCCGCGGGCGTCATCGACAGGACCGAGAGACCGGCTGCCGAACCGGCGCCGCGCAGAAAATCGCGTCGAGACATGGGAGAAAGCGAAACCATGGGAATGTGCGTTCTTCGAGGAGGTCCGATCGAATATATCCGGTGCGGCCGGTCCGATCCAAACCCGGCCGGACCATTTCTGGTATCCAGATCGGGCACGACTCGCCGAGGAGCCCAGACGCCGCACGGCGCGGCTCGCGACGAAGGAGACAGGAACCAACCGCCCCCTCCGCCCGGTACCCGTTCGCGACTGTCCATCCGCCACCACACCCCGATCCACCATGCTGGAGATACTCGCTCAACCCTGGCCCTGGTACGTGGCCGGGCCCCTGATCGGCCTCGTCGTTCCGCTGCTGCTGCTCCTGGACGGCCGTCCGTTCGGGGTCTCCTCCAACCTCCGTCATCTCTGCGCGGCCTGTATGCCTCGGCGCATCGAGTACTTCGACTACGACTGGCGGGCGTCCGGCACCTGGAATCTGACCTTCATTCTCGGGGTGGTGATCGGAGGCTTCATCGCGGCCCACCTCCTGCCGAGCGCCGGCCCTGTGGGCATTTCCGAGGCCACCCGGGCGGATCTCGCCGCTCTCGGGGTGGATGACTTCACCGGTCTCGTGCCGAGCGACATCTTCTCCTGGGAATCCCTATCCAGCGGTGCGGGCCTGATCTCCGTCGTGGTGGGCGGATTTCTCGTCGGCTTCGGCACCCGATATGCCGGCGGATGCACCTCCGGCCACGCGATCACCGGACTGGCCGATCTGCAGCTGCCCTCGCTGATCGCCGTCGTCGGATTCTTCGTCGGGGGACTGTTCACGACGTGGGTCCTGCTCCCGCTCATGCTCTGAGCTCCCCGCTCGAATCCGTCCTCTTCGACCAACCGACCCATCGACTCGACCCATGCCTACCGAAGCTGCTCCCTCCGAGGAGCCGATCACGCGAAACACCGAATCCTCAGACGGCGAACCCGATGCCCCCTCTCGCCGCGCACAGGTCGGCTCCCTTCTAGGCTTCCTCGTCGTCGGAATCTTCTTCGGCATCGTACTCACCAAGAGCGAGGTCATCTCCTGGTTCCGCATCCAGGAGATGTTTCGCTTCCAGGCGTTCCACATGTACGGCATCATCGGGAGTGCCGTCGTGGTCGCCGCCTTCTCCCTCCTCGGACTTCGGGCCCTGAACGCCACGGCCTGGTCCGGACGCCCCATCGAGCTCTCGCCGAAGATTCTCGGAAACGGAACCCGATACTGGCTCGGCGGAACGCTGTTCGGGCTGGGATGGGCCCTGACGGGCGCCTGCCCGGGACCCCTCTTCGCCCTCGTCGGAAACGGAATCGGCGTCTATCTGGTGGCCATCGCCTCCGCCCTCGTGGGGACCTGGACTTACGGCGTACTGCGGCCCCATCTTCCGCACTACTGACTCCGTATCCCGCTATTTTTTGCGGTCGGAGGAGGCGTCCGTTCGGTCGAGGAGATCGAACGGAAAACGGAGGGGCCGTCGCACGTCCATGAAGAGTACGGCTCGCTCCCCGTCGGTATCGTTCCAGACCTCGTGGCGGTAGGTATCGTCGAACAGGAGGCTCTCCCCCTCCTCCCAGTGCGCGTATTCGTCGGCCACGCGGATCCGGCACTGCTCGGCGGGCTCGGGGACCTTCAATCCGAGGTGGTACCGCAGCACGCCGTTGAAGGGCCCTCGGTGATCAGGGATGTACTTGCCCGGTGCGAGTATCGAGAAAAATGCCGTCATCATACCGGGCACCTGCTCGAGAAGTGCGTCCAACTCCGAACGTATGAGTTGCCAGTTCTCCTCCAGTAGATCGACCCATTCGAAGGAAGATGGATCGAGAATCGTAGACACCTCTTTCGGCGTGGGACGGTTCCTGCGTCCGGGTGCAGATTTAGGGACGAACTTCGAACGAGACGACCATGCCCCCCCTGGGGCGGGGCCCCGGGGAAGACCATTCGTCGAAGCACACGTGCGGCGAGGGAGTTAGGACGCACTCGTTCGTTGCACGCAGCGGCCAGACCCTCTATCTTCTCGCGTTCATCTCGATCGATCCAGCGCACACAGCCTACCACTCGTGAAGCCCGTCCGTATCGCCCAGGTCGGAATCGGATACTGGGGCAGCAATCTGCTCCGCAACTTCTCGAACATCGAAGAAGCCGATTTACGAGCCGTCTGTGATCAGGACGCAGACACGCTGCAGGTGGTGGGCTCCTCACGACCCGGCCTGACCCGGACGAATCGGTACGAGGATCTGCTCGAGGACGATCAGATTGAAGCGGTCGCCATCGCGACGCAAACGCCGCTTCACTTCTCGATGGCCCGTGCGGCTCTGGAGGCCGACAAGCACGTGTTCGTGGAAAAACCGATGGCCGAGACTGGCGAGCAGGCGCGAGAGCTCGTTCGCCTGGCTCGGGAGCGAGACCGACGTCTGATGGTCGGCCACCTGCTCCTCTCCGAGCCGTTGTCGTCGTACGACGGTCCCCACGAGGACGGTTGGTTCGACGTGATTCCGAAGACGGGACCGGATCAGGACCCCCGATTCTACGCGCC
>CAZWHR010000170.1:0-2764 GCA_964633675.1 uncultured archaeon
AAGCTTCAGAAGAACAAGGTCAAATATCCGGTTGATGAGTATCGCGGGAGATATTGATAATGGCTCAAGGTCCAGAGTCGCAACTGTTCGTCATCGTCGCGTCGGGATCGCGGCCCCGAGCCAATGTCAAACGATCGATTGCCTTATCTGTCCCTGACGATCTGTGCGAAGCCTATCTATCAACTCAGTTTCTGGATTACCTACGACAAGAAAGCAATGACGGTCGAATTTATGCATGGGGAACAAAGAGGACAAATAAAGCGCCATGGGATCGACTAAGATCAGATGATCCTGTCCTCGTTTATCAAAACGGTGTGTACACCTATTTTACCCGAATCCTTAGTTGGGCTCATGATCCTAGCTTTGCCAAGGCACTTTGGGAGAACGATGTCGACGACAATGGCAATACGATCCTATTCGAGTACGTGTTCTTTCTCGACCAACCGATGGAGATGCAGGTTCCTGCTGAAGCACTGGATGGCTATGTCCCACGTCAACAGGGATTTAGTCGAATTAGCCCAGAGAAGGTGTCACAGATTGAAGATGATTTCGGGTCCCTCGACGCCTTTCTTCAGGAGCGCGTCTTCGATGTTCACGGCTCTCCATCTACGACCTACCTCTTGCTCCGATCCAACGCGGACTCTCCTTACGATGACGAGGAGGGGCAAGTCTACGAGTTTTCATCACACGTGCCGAACTATCGCAAGGTGAAGGAGGGGGCACAGTTCCTCGTTGATCGGCGGACCAGTGCAGGGAAACAACTGATTGGACGTGGTGAGATCGACGAGGTGCGCGAGTTCGGGACGGATCAGCCCCGCCAATACAAAGCGATCTTCCGCAACTACGTGCCCCTTGATCCCCCAATTCCCTTAGGTGAACGCGAAGAAGCTTTGTTGGAGCGAATGCCCAATTATAACTATCAGCACGCCATCCGCGTGTTGGACCGGGAGATATTTGAGCATCTTTTGAATAGCCACGAAGTCGAAACGCCCACACTTGAGGACATTGCTAAGCATACGTACCTGGATAAAGCCGAGCTTCAAGAAATCCTCGAGTTGCTTGACGAAAAGCAGCAGGTGATTTTCGAAGGACCACCTGGGTCCGGAAAGACGTTTGTAGCTGAGGTGATAGCTCGTTACCTCGCTGAGGAGCCGCTTCAAGAAAGGGCTCCGGCCCACGTCACGACTGTCCAATTCCATCCGTCGTATAGCTATGAGGATTTCGTGGAAGGATTGCGTCCAGAACCTGGAGAGAACCATGTGGTTTTCAGACCGCAGCCTGGGGTCCTGAAGCGGGCATGTTGGGAGGCAAGCGAGAGCGTATCAGATCAGCGGCATGTCCTCGTCATCGACGAAATCAATCGAGCTGATCTCTCGCGGGTCTTCGGCGAGTTGCTCTACTTGCTGGAGTATCGCAACCGCTATGTCCAGCTTCCCTATTCCGAAGAGGAGTTCACCATCCCGGAAAACCTCTACTTCATCGGCACCATGAACAGCGCGGACCGCTCGCTTGCGGTCGTTGACTACGCCCTCAGACGGCGGTTTTACTTCTACCGGTTCATGCCCGTTGAGCATGGGGATGCTCCGGTCCTTCGCGAGTGGCTCCGCCATGACACCCATCTTCCTGAAACTCGACAAGAGCAAATTCTCGGACTCTTCGTCGAACTCAATCGGCGCGTGCAAGAACACCTGGGGCCTGACTTCCAGATCGGCCACAGCTACTTCATGAATGAAGCCAAGCTCGCCACCGATGAAGGACTAAAACGGCTTTGGCGTTGGGCCATCGATCCCCTCTTGCGGGAGTATTTCTTCCATGAGCGCGATATTGAGGACCGCCTGGCAGAGTTCGACTTGGAGACCCTGCTTGAAGCGTCCTCCTTACGATGACGGCACGAATTCCGCTGGTTGAGTATCAAGATTGGTACGACACTAATCACGTCCTGACGAACACGGATTGCAGGTTCATCCAGCAAAGCCTCCAAGACCGCATTCGCGTGTATTGGGACCCGATCACGTCGGCCTATGTGCTCAACCCCGGGCCGAATGTGGGATTGGCGTCCTTGCCCTCTGGATGCCGGTTGGAAAGTGTTCCCAAGATAAACGATTTGCGGAATCTGTTCTATATGCTTGCCGTCGCGAACGACATTCCCGATCTCTACCCATCGGATATTACAGTTGATCGGTTCGAAGACTTTCTTGAGTTTGTCGCATGGCACTTTGTGGGGCTTCTGGAGGGACGGCTCGCGCGTGGGCTTTATCGGGCCTATGTCGAGGAGGAAGCCAACCTCCCGAAAATTCGCGGCAAAGTGCTGGTCAGTGAGGATGTGCGACGGAACGGCTTCTTGGGTCACCGCAAGTACTGCCGGTTCACGGAACTGACATGGGATGTCTCTGAGAACCAGGTTCTCCGTTATGTGACCCGCATGCTGTCCGGATGGTCATTCGAGCCGGGCCTCAAGCGACGACTTGATCAGCTGGACCGCCGGATGGCACCGATCACGCACCGATTCATCTCGCCGAGTGTCCTGGCTCGGTTCACCTATCATCGCCTCAACTGGGATTATCAGCCATTGCACAGGCTGTGTAAGCTCTTCCTGGAAGGGAGCTCGCTTTCGGAAGCGAGTGGCCCCTTCCCATTTCGCGCGTTCTTCGTCAACATGAACACGCTCTTCCAAGCTTTCGTGACGGCAATACTCCAGAAACACGCGCCATCGAGGACAACGCTCGCTTCACGGTCGTTGCCGTTTGATCAGGCGCAGCGTATT
>CAZWHR010000171.1:0-2751 GCA_964633675.1 uncultured archaeon
CAAAGCATATGTACGACCCACAACCGGACACCAGCGGACACCGGAGGAAACAGGCATCGAAATAAAAAAACACCATCCGCCCGAATCGAGAAGGTTTTATCAATGGTAACTACCTTAAACTGTCCAGGTTTATCCAGGTAAAAATAAATAAGGATATGGATGAAACGATAATGAAATAAAGCTTTAAACCTTGTCAACCGACCCTTTGTGAGATTTCCCAACAAATAAGCGGAAAAGAATTTTACTCTATTTCAACATGTTTTCGGATCAAGTTTCATAATGAGAATGGTTTTAGTTTTTGCAATTTTCAGAGGGTAGTACATTGAAATCGTTCGAGGAATTTCAAGCGGATATTGAACAATTTGTAGAGGACCGAAACTGGAAACAATATCATGCTCCAAAGAATTTAAGCATGGCTATCTCAATCGAGTCGTCCGAGCTGATGGAACATTTTCAATGGATGGATGACGAGGAATCCCGTTCAATAGAAGATCATGAAAAGTTGAAAGAAATAGAACAAGAAATAGCCGATATTTTGATTTTTGTCCTAAATTTTTGTAATCAGATGGGGATAGATCCAGCTCAAGCTATTGAGGAAAAACTGCAAATTAATAGAGAAAAATTTCCAGTCGAAGAATCAAAAGGTCGGGCTAAGAAAGATATGGAGTTAGAAAATGAGTAAGGATATCTTTGTCGCTCCTTGTGTTGGATCAAAAGGACGTAAAAATTTTGAGAAAACTGTTAGAGAAGGGGTTTCTAAAGAGAATATTCCTCAAGAGATTCGGTCTCGGTTACACGAATTGGACGATAAAAATCCTATATGGGGTACTTCAATTAATAGCTACTGGAGTAAAGTAAAAGCAGATGACATAATCTTGTTTTATACGGAGACAGGAAAGTTTTCGTCCATGGCACGAGTGACAGACAAGGTTAAAAATGAAGATTGGGGAAAAAAACTTTGGCCGAATTATAATGAAGACCCCTGGGATGGAATAATTCTTTTAGAGGACCTATCAGAAATTGAATTAGAATTAGAGACATTCAATGAGATATTTGATTATAAAGAAACATATACCCCCCAAGGATTTGCACGAATAGCTTCCAATCGAATTGAGGATGCTGTAGAAAAATTTGGTGGGTTTGCTGAACTGGAGCGTGCTTTCAGAAAGGATCAAGTTACTACTGAGATTCCTGAATTAGTTACCGCGGAATTCATTAAGACTTATATTGAATATT
This sequence comes from uncultured archaeon, assembly GCA_964633675.1. Classification (GTDB taxonomy): domain Archaea; phylum Nanohalarchaeota; class Nanosalinia; order Nanosalinales; family Nanoanaerosalinaceae; genus JAXINT01. The sequence continues at coordinate 1,237 of CAZWHR010000171.1, forward strand.
ACAACAATAAAAACGGCCGCTATGACTCAGTTGACGCAGAAGAGCAACCAGTCATAAAGAATGTATTCAAACGTTTTCGTGACCAAGTTGGCGCAATTTTAGAGCATCATAACCTATTTGGAATATTTGGGATTCAATCCAAGAGCGATTTACGTTTTCAGTTTGCCGGTGGAGGGCGAGCCGATAAATATCCGGATTGGCTCTTGGTTTATCCTTCTGAGGAATCTCGTTCCAAAAATAGATGGAATGGAGATGTATTTTCATTTGTTTTAATATCAGGTGAGCAGAAAGAAATTCTTGAAGAAAAGCAAAAGGTTAAATGTTTCGTTGGACTAGGATATAAATTTCGGAAAGCCTCCAAAGATTACGTTTCACGTTCACTCCAGAAGCTTCTGAGTATTTTTGAAGATTCAGAAAACCTTTCATTTTATCGTTCCGCTGACAATCGAGAGGCGAAAGGAGAAGTTTGGGATGAAGTCGATAAAATTGGCGTGATCGAGAAAAAATTGAATGATGAAGATAGCTCATGGCCTCACTATTCGATTGGTAACCAGCGAGAACTAGATATATCTTCAACTCCAAATTTTTTGAGTGATCTTAAAAGTCACTTGGTTCAAACTATGAGAGAAATCGAAGAAACCACTGGGAACCAACATCCAACAACTGCCACAGAGACTCAAAAAAAACTGAAGGAACCATCTCTACAAAAAGTTATCAGTCGTTTTCACGACTATATAGAAAGCGAAGGATTTTACTTTGAGTACGATCAAATCAAAAATTTTGTTTTATCTTTAAAAACGAAGCCCTTCGTAATTTTGGCGGGTATTTCGGGTACTGGGAAAACAAAACTTGCTCAATTATTTGCTGAATTTGTTGGTCATGATCCGTGGTTGATTTCCGTCAAACCGAATTGGACGGATAACTCCGACCTGCTTGGTTATCAAAATCTTCAGGATGAGTTTCAGAAACAGACCCTTACTGAAGTTCTCATTAAGGCAAATAAGGAAATAAATGAAAACAAGCCCCATTTCGTTATTCTCGATGAAATGAACTTAGCGAGGGTCGAGCATTATTTTTCGGACTTTCTGAGCAAGATGGAGACTCGTTCCCTCGAGAATGGGCAGATCAAATCGGAACCGATCTTCGAGGATGAGTTCGTTGAAAACCTCAAGAATTACGGAGATGACTTAAGATCTCTTAGATTGAAGGACAACCTTTACATTATTGGTACAGTTAATATGGATGAAACAACACATCCATTTAGCCGTAAAGTTCTCGATAGGGCCAATTCGCTTGAATTTAGTGATGTCGAACTGAATCAAATTAATTCCTCTAAGGAGTCTCCGGAGAAACTTCAACTCTCAAATGAAGTGTTAAAACCCGAATTTGTCAGGTTGATACCTGATCTATATAAACAGAAACAAGATTTATTTGACAGGCATATTTCAGAATTGGAAACGATAAATGAGATACTTAGGAAAGGGGATTTTCAAGTCGGCTATCGAGTACGAGATG
>CAZWHR010000172.1:0-2750 GCA_964633675.1 uncultured archaeon
CAGGTGGTGGACCCTGTTCTCGTCCTCCACCTCTGTGGTCAGCATGAACTTGCAGTCCTTGTTCTTGTAGATACCTGGCGCATACTCTTCCGTCTCATCCCTCACATGTTCCCTCCATTTCGGGTGTAGTATATCACCGGTTCCTACCAGGTCCAGTCCCTTTATAGCGCTCTGTTTCGCCATCTCAGGAATCTTCATCTTGTCCGAGACAGCGCTGGAGTAGTAGCCATGCAGATGCAGGTCTGCGTCTATCTTCATATAGATAAACTTAAATTCCAACCCTTATCAATATTAGAGAATCCTATGATTATTCTTTTCCAAACAAAATTAGGATAGCTCTATGTCCAATTCTGATACCTGATGAATCTGGCTGAAATGGGATTTATCGGCTGTCAAGACGGTCTTCCCCTCATGAATAGCTATCCCGGATATCATACAGTCCTGTGGCTCTACAGGATTACCTTCATCCATAAGTTTTGCATCTATTTTTCCTGCTATCTCTGCTGAGGCAACATCTAGATTAAATATGTTTCTTGATTCTAGAACTTCTACTACTTTTCTTTTCTCATCTTCAGGTCTAGATGATCTTTCTATTCCTGACCAGAGCTCAAATAGAGATACAGTGGTTATATCCTGGCTTACTCCGCGCTCCTCAAGCTCTTCCAACTTTTTTACCGCATGTTCCTTTCCTTGCAGGACGTCTATTATAAAACTGGTATCTAGTATCATCATTCTAGTCTCTCTGCTTTTGTTTCTATGCCTTCACGAGTTTTTTCTCGTCTTTCCTTAACCCTATTCCGTAGTTCATCTGCTTCTTTTTTAGAAAGTACTCCAGCAACTTCTAAGAGGGATTTTTCCTTTGTCAAACGATTTACTACATCTGTAAAACTCTCCCCTTCTTCCTTAAACGAGGAAAGGCTCTTGTAGGCTTCTTCTGATAGTGATATGGTTTTTGTAGACATCTTTAAAATACATGTACATACACAGATTTATAAATTGTTGGGTTGTCCAAATGTCTGAACTTAAGTGGAAAGACAGATAAGAACAGTTTAATAGAATTTACAGAAAAAAGACTATTCGATCCTGTACCTCAAGATAGCTGCGATACCAGAGAGAGACTTCAGCTTCCTACCTGCCTCGTGGTCTGTATGGACTATGTGTATCTCCCCGCCCTGGTTTTCCACCGCTTCCATCACCTTCTCGTACCTGTTCTCGGTTATCAGGTGATCGTTGACCAGAAGATGTTCGACCGCTCCCATCTCCGCCGCCTGCGCCACCTCTTTAGGCTCATACACGGCCTTCCCATCCTCCTTGTTCAGGTGCTTCAGGAACTCCTCGATCCACTGCACCTCCTCTGAAACTCTTGACTCGTCTATGACCTTGTCGACCGCGCCACGCTTTATGACCTCCTGTATACCTGTATACCCAGTCACGGAGGTGTCCTGGAGCATCAGCTTGTCGGAGAGCTCGGGTGCTTCTTCCTTCAACCTGTTGTGGATGTTCTCCTTCTCAAATCCCGGCCCCGCGATGATGACCTTGTCTACTTTCTCGGCGTTCCTCTCCAGAACACTCATTATCTGGCCGTAGAACGCTTCCTTCTCCTCCCCCTCGGTCTGGTACATCTTCCCAGGAACGTTAACATCCACATTTGCCAGATCCTTGATACCGGTCTCGGTGATGACTGCGAAGTCCGACTGCCCTTTCTCGACCATGCAGACCAGTAGCTGGTAGTTATCTATCCTTGCAGCCTTCTTCACTCTTTCTATCTGGAAATCCCGCCACTCTTCTTTCCATATCTCGAACTCCTTCCCTGCCTTCAGGTTGAAGGTGTGATAGCCGTGCTCCACGTCCTCTGGCGCCTCGATAATCTCTCCGGTGGTTCTGAGACGGTTACCCTGGAACTCCATCTTTTCCATCTCCAGCTTGATAAGGCATTTCTTCTTCTCCCTGCCGTCAGTCACGGTCCTCGGGCTCATGGTCTTCAGGAGGTCTCCGGCCTCTATCACATACTTGAGATGCCAGAGATCCTCGTCTCTCTCAACTCTGAGGCGCATATAGCCCTCAGTTTTATCCTGCTCGAGTATCTTCATCGGTGGACACGGTAGAATTGGAGAGGAAGATAAAAAAGGTAACGGAGTAACGGGGAGATTTAGTTTTGGGGGTGGCTCCTCAGAAATCTATAAAAACCAGAAGAGAGAAGTTATGAACTGAAGATGGGTAATAGTTCCAGCATGGGTGTGTTGATGATAGTTGCAGGTTTGGCGATGGGCTATTACGGTGTCGGAGGGTTTATATCGTATCTATTGATAGGATTTGGAATGTTCGTAATATCGCCGGTAGTAACCTTTATTCTCCTCTCTATCCTGGGCATCCTTACAGTAATACTCTTGATCCTTGGTGTGTCTCTTGCTCCTCTGTGGGGTTTGTTGGGCACTATCTTCTGGTTCTTCGGATAGCGGACTCTAGAGGCCCAACATATTTATTACCTTTATGTTCTATAATGAATCAAGGAGAAAACAGATGAGAAATTCAAGGAAAGGCCTGAATTTCGGCATAGTTCTAATAATAGGTGTAGCCGCACTTCTAATCTTTGGAATACTGGCGGGGCTAACAGACTCGTACGTTATCCCTGGTAAAGACTCTGAGATACCTGGATCTGAAGAAGAAGGAATGCTCCAGGCAGACATAGGGTGGATAGGTAACATATCTTCGACCTCCAGAAATGTACTAAGTATTGATAGAATTGATGT
>CAZWHR010000173.1:0-2746 GCA_964633675.1 uncultured archaeon
AGATATGTATGAACAAGTCAAGAACAAGCTGAAGGATGCTGGAGAGGTCATGGTGCTGATGGACTCGGGAGAGGAGCATGAGCTCCACCTGCATAACATAACCTTCATGGACGGGAAGAAGATGTTCAAGGTGGATGCAGCGGAAGAGATCCACTGGCTTTCCGGCGAGAAGATAGAGCGCTACTGGATCCACAAGGAGTTCTAGAAGTCCAGTTCTGGCTCCTCCAATTTTTTCTTCTTTTATCCTAGAATCTGCTCTAGCTCTTCGTCCAGTCTGTGCTTTAGATCCAGGTTCTCAAGGCCCTCGCTGAGATAGATGGATGCAATTATTGGATTAGAATGGCGCCACTGAAAGAAATGTGATACACACCCATACAGATAACGTTCCGAATCCTCCGAAGACCCGCCCTCAAAATCTACTTTAGAGCGCGGAGAGGGTTTTCGATCCTTTAACTCATTCCACATCTCTCTAGTATCAGTATTTTCGCGTATATTACTGACACTTACAGAAATATCCTCATATACGGCCTTCTTAGATAGGAAAATTCTTCCTTCCATAGGGCCGACCTCTATTCCATACTCAGATGCTATATCCTTTGTTCTTTCGTATATTCGCTCAGAGTATTCAAAGATTTCTTCTGAAGTGAAAGCCCCTTCAAGTAGGGGGATACTTCCTATAATCGGAATGTCCAATCCTGGCTCCTTCCTATGACTGATCTTGGCAGTATACTCCCTGTCTCCGATATCTTCCCTGCCAGACAAAGAGCACCCCGGCAAGTACCCTTCTCCTTCTTCTATAGACATGAGAAATGTACTAACCCGACAATACTTTAAATACTTCAATTACGCCTCGGCTAAAAGTTTTGGAATCATAAACTCAAACATTTTTTAACCGGCATACCCCAACTCTAAATGGTCGATAAAAAATGCCAAAGACGTACAAGAATTATATTAACGGAGAATGGGTGGAATCAAATTCTGGGAAAACCTTTGAATCTGTAGAACCTGCACAGCCGGACAAGTCCCTTGGCAGGTTCCAGAAATCAAACAAAAAAGACGTCAAAAAAGCGGTCAGGGCTGCAAGTGATGCTTTAGATGAATGGAGGGAGCTATCAAGGATTGACCGAGCGCAGTACATGCTTGATTTCTTCAACGAGCTGGATAGTAGAGAAGAAGAGCTCGGAGAACTCGTTTCCAGAGAGTGTGGAAAGGAGATAGCCGAAGGAAAAGCAGATGTTGTCGAGGCCTCCCATATGGCAAGGTATGCTTTTGGAAATGCCAGGCAGCCTACCGGAGAAGTGGTCGAATCGGAGATTCCTGCAAAGGACTCTTATGTACATAGAAAACCTGTAGGGGTAGTGGCATCCATAAAGCCCTGGAACTTCCCTATAGCACTTCCACTGTGGGATATAGCGATAACCTTGGTCGAGGGTAACACGATGGTATTCAAACCGGCGGAACAGACACCTCTATGCGGTGTCAAGATCCTGGAGATATTCGATGAGATCGGACTGCCTGACGGCGTCCTGAACCTGGTCACAGGTTTTGCAGAGACAGGAAAGGCGATGGTACACCATGAGGACGTAAGTTCGGTCCTGTTCACCGGTAGCTGTGAGGTCGGCCATCAGATAATGGAGGCTGCAGGAGGGATGAAGGGTAAGACAGCCACCTGTGAAATGGGAGGAAAGAACGGTATAATCATAACCGAAAACGCTGACCTTGACACCGCAGTAAATGCAGCGGTCATCTCAGCCTTCAAGACCACAGGACAGAGATGTGTGTCTGCTGAGAGACTGATAGTGGATGAGGAGATCCTTCCTGAGTTCAGGGAGAAGTTCGTCAAGGCAGCCAAAAAGATCGGATTCGGCCATCCTGTTGAGGAAGACGTGTTCATGGGTCCAGTAGTGGACGAACAGCAGATCGAGAAGATCAAGCAGTGGAACGATTATGCCCGGGACAGGGACGACTGTGAGATCCTTGTCGACCGTGAGGGCGAGGACAGCGACAGCTATCCGGACGGATACTTCGTAGGTCCTTTCGTGTATGAGTGTCCATACAAAGAGGACAACCTGGTGATCCACGAGGAAGTTTTCGGACCTCACTGTGCGATTATACCGTACAGCGGAGGCCTGGAAGATGCAATAGAAATCCATAACAGCACTGATTACGGACTGGCCTTCTCGATAATCACAGAGGACTACCGAGAGGCGAGGAAGGCAAGAAGGCTGTGCGAATATGGGATAGGCTACCACAACCTTCCATCGATCGGTGCAGAAGTACATCTGCCTTTCGGAGGAGTGAAGCAGTCAGGTTCAGGAATCAGCGCGGGCAAGGACATCATCTCAGCAGTTACAGAAAGGGTGTCCTGGACTGTCAACCACGAGAAGGACATAGAGATGGCTCAGGGCTTGGAGATCGATCTGGACTAGAACGTCCATCGCCTCCTTTCGTCTTTCCTTTTCTATTTTTCTTAGTTCTGCTCGAGGTAGATCTTGATATTCTTGATGAACTTCTTTGCCTGCTCTAGAGAACGGTCAGCAGGTTCTCTGTTGGCCCGAGATACAGTTGCATATGTGAACTAGCCTCTCTTCCATTTTTCCTCCTTGAATATCCGAAGTAGCTCGTCCGCTTACAATTGACTCTTCATAATACCTCAGTAGCTCCACATCCAACTTTCCTGTATCTACAACTCTCTCTTTAAATCTCTCATAGGATTCTCTATGAACTGACGGTAGAGAGGTCTCAA
>CAZWHR010000174.1:0-2743 GCA_964633675.1 uncultured archaeon
GAGGGAGTCGAACCGCCACCGCTGCTTATCATAGGTCTGGAAGAACCGCTCGATCTTCCCGCTCGACTGTGGCCGGCCCACAGCACACGGCCTCTGCTGGATGCCGTGCTCGTCGAGATACTCCTCGAACGGATGGCTCACTTCTCCATCGTCGTCACGGTTGAGAGCGTAGAATTAAGAGCCGTGGTCGGTGATAACTTCAAGGATTTCGCCGGTCTCGGCGTAGTCTCGACGCACTTCATCGAGTAGCTCGACGCTCTGCTGAGCGGACCGAGCGTCGGTCTCGATCATCCCGAGGACCTTGCGTGAGGCGTCGTCCTCGACGCCGAGCACCCACTGCTCACGGCTGTTCCGATACCAATCCATGTGGACCGTGACGAGCGAGAAGTCCTGCTCCCACCACACCCACAGCTGTTTGCGGACCTGCTTGTTCGGGTTCTCGGTCACGTGCTCTTACTCCTGGAGGATGGCGTGGACGGTGTTGTTGTCGACGGTAATCCCGTCGCGGATGCGGAGCAGTTTCGCGATGACCGTCGCGCCCTGATCGTAGCGTTCGTAGAACTCGAGGATCCGGACGTGGAAGTCCTTCGGATGGTCGGCGTAGGGATTATTTCGTCCAGGCGTCTCCAGCTCGGGAATCTCGCCGGTTTCTCGATACGTCTTGGCGAGTTGCTGGACCCGACGCCGGCTGATGTCGAACTGTTCGACGACGAATTGCGTGTCGAGATGTAGTGCGCAAGCGATCGGGCTTGAATTCCGTCCCTGACCCACCGGACGGATCGCAAGTACCTGTTTCCGGGATCAGATGCTGAAGACGAGTTCGATGGCGTCGTCGAAGTCGACGTCGCCGTCGCCGTCGAAGTCAAGCGCGTCGATTTGCGACTGACTTAGTCCGCTTATGTCGGCAAAGGCGAGAGCGATACCGTCATCGAAATCCGTATCGCCATCGCCGTCGACATCTTCGTACTTCCCGTCGCCGTTGGGATCAGCTGGCGGATTCGCCGCGCCGGCCCCCGGGATCGGTTTCTCGAACAGAACTCCGCCCGAGGTCACCCGGAAGTCAACCCTGGTCGAGTCCATCTCGGCCCCGCCGTTATCCACCAGTGAGTTGACAGTCAGGGAGAGATCACCTTTAGTCACGTCCCCAGCAAAGGTGACCGTGAAAAGCGTCTTGGTGTCGGTGAAGCCACTAACGGACCCGACGAGGTCAGCCCCCCGGGCCGTCACGAAACTCTGCCCGGTTCCGCCATCGGTAAGCTGGAAGGCGGTTCCGGTGATGAGCCCGCCCTCGACGGTTTCGATAGTGGCGCTGCTCGCCGTGGTGAGCGTGACGTCGTACTTCTGGAGCCCGTTCGGGGCGCCGTTCAGGACGACATCGACGTTGGTCGTTGGTGCTTCGGGGGCGTCAAGCGTAATCCGACTGTCGTCCATCACGGACCCTGCATTGTCGGTGAGCGTGTTGACTGTGACGTTGAGGTCGGCCCTGGTCAGCTCACCCTGGTAGGTGACGGTTAGCAAAGTCTTGCTCTCGGAGAAGCTCCCAACGGATCCGACCAGATCCACGGCCCGGGCCGTCACGTACGAACTCCCCACGCCCCCATCCTGGATTTGAAACGCGCTACCGGTGATCAACCCGGCTTCGACGCTCTCGATGGAAGCGCCTTCTGGCCCTGATACAGAAATATTGTATTTCTGGAGACCGTTGGGGGCTCCCTCGAGGTTCACTTTGACCGTCGTCGTTTTAGTCGTCGGCTCCTCGACGGTGATCGACCCGGAGTCGCTCGCCGTTGTATCGGCCACCGAAGCCGTGAAGCTGTACGACCCGGCCGCGATGCCGTCGAAGTCGGCCATAAGGGAATTGGCAGTGCTCAACCCAGTGATCACCACAGTCCCGTTGTGGAGTTCGGCTCGGTCGAAGACGTTCAGGAGATCGTCGGACGACAGGCCCTCCGCCGTGAGCGCCACGGCATAGGTATCGCGGTTCGACGCGATATCAAGCCCGACCGTGGTCTGCCCGCTGTTCAGGACTGTCTCGGATCCGAATGTCGCGTCGAGGGTCTGCTGGACTAGATCGAACGTGGCCACCGTGTTGCCGTCACCGTCCTCGAGGACGTACGAGCCGGCGGCCAGGTCTGCGGTGGAAATCGTGACCGCCCCATCGCCGTCGTCGTCGAGGATTTGTCGTCCCTGGAAGCTGCCATCTTCCGCCTGGAGACTCAGTGTGTCGCCCGCGTTGACACCGTCGCTCCGGTGGAGGGTCTGTCCCCGCCAGTACTTACCGCCGTCCTTGATCGGTACTGCGCCGGTCCAGAGATCGATTGCCGTGGAATCAGTGATCGAGTCCCCCGCGTCATCTGTATATGGCCGGTCAGTGCCTTGACCGGAGAATTGCTGGTCACCGTCGGTATCATTGTGAACCATGGCGATTACCCTCCCCTCGACGGTTAACGGTGGATCGATTGTGATCGAAACGTTCCGACGAGTCCCGGCGTCGAGGAACAACGAGTGTGCGAGCACGGCCCCGGGTGTGCCATCGGCCATCTGCTCGTGGAGGACAACGAACCCGCCGTCCGGTGCGAACACCTTCGAGACCACGACGGATTCGCCGAATGTCGACTGGTTTCCGAACGTTACTTCGGCGACGTTCGTGACAGTCAGGGTCCCGTTCTCGATTGACGGGTTGATATCGCTCCCGCCGTTATCGGTCATGATCTCGACCGTTACGTCGATGCTCGTGGTCCCG
>CAZWHR010000175.1:0-819 GCA_964633675.1 uncultured archaeon
AACCCTTCAACAGACAAAACAGAGATCCCCATTGCCACACACCAATGACCCACCCCACCCTATCCCTGTTCTCTAATAAAAACCCGGTCCCCAATCAATACCGGGAGACCATGGAGGTAGAACAGGTACTCGAAAAGTACGGGCTAACACGCGACAACACCACCGCCTACATCGACGCAATCACACGCATGAACCAGAGCAAAGCAGCCGAAGAAACCCACGTCTCACCCGACACCATCCACCGCTACAAACGCGCCTTCCAGAAAATGACACCCGTAGAACGCGCGCTCATTATCACCTCCCTAACCCAGGACAAACTCCTCGAACAACTCACAGAAAGGTGACTCCACCGATCAGAGAAGAAGCACTCCGAGTCGGCGACAAAGTCAAACTCATACTCGACAAGGAACAAAGCCCCGACAACCAATACCACGGCAAGACCGGTACCATCATCGACATCGAATTCGACGACGCCGACTCAATTACCGGCGACCCCCGAGACAACTTCATCTATCAGGTCGAGCTGGAGAACGGGGAAGTTCCCGGACTCCATTTCCGACACCGAGATCTGGAGCTGTTAGAGTAGCTCCTTGGGATCGAAAACCGAAGCCAGAACGTTCCGGACAAATCAAAGATGAGATGTCCGAACTCACATGAACCGGTGCCTGGCATTAGGAAACAGCGAATCAATCGTCGCGACGAGCAAGAATCAGATATTCCCACCAACGAGAGAGAAAGGATTGATTGCGCGAACCGCCACAAGCGGTTCAAGTGCTGTGAGTGCGAGCATCAAGACCACGCCGACCGTGGTGCGAGCGT
>CAZWHR010000175.1:829-2709 GCA_964633675.1 uncultured archaeon
AATCCACGGGAAGCCTTGTGGCTTGACCCCGAGGCGGTTCACTGGTGGTTGTTTGTCTATCCTGCTGATCTTGTCGAGGAGGGGTGGCTTGTCTTCCCGAGATGATTTGATTACACCTATACCAATATACTTAAAAGTATTATTGCTGTATATATAATTATGAGGCGGACGGCGTTACGCATCCTAAAACAACTCTACAATCAACCTCTTTCAGTCACCGAGTTAGCCGAAGCACTCGACAAGAATCAAGGTTGGATCTCGGAACTCGTCACGGACCTGGAAAGCCAGAACCTCGTCACCAAGAAGAAGCATGTGGAGCTTGCAGATAACTACGAAGCTCGACTCCTCGGGCAGCTCATCGACAGATACGACATCGAAGAAATTCTTTCAGGAAAACAAGAAGAGCTACTACAGGCACTCCGAGAGCAGGCACAGACTGCGTCTGACCTCGAAAAACAAGGGTTTGCACAATCTACTGTCTACCAGAACCTGAAACAGCTCCGATCCACCGGCGTCCTCGAAGAATCTGAAGATGGCTACCGGATCAGTGATGAAATCCTCAGAGATTTTCTGGAGGCAAAAACCTCGGTCAGCGGCGAGAAGTACACCGTCGATGGAGAAGTACTCCTCCGCGTCTCAGATAACGGGACAGAGGGAATACCAACCGCGTTCTCGGCGTTCACGCGGTATGGAGTTGAGTACTACACTGCCCAATCATACCTCTATCAGGGAGATCAGGAACTGGAACTGGAGGACGTGCTGGTCCACGCTATCAGGTTCGCGGAATCGAAGAAACAGACCGCGATATGCGGGATTTTCTACCTCAAGCATTCGGCTTCACTGAATCATTCCAAACTGTGGCAGCTGACGCGTAAATGGAGCTGCACCGAGAAATGGGCGGACCTCCTCGCATACCTTGATCAACGCAACGTCAAACAGGAAGACCTGTTTCTACCGTGGGACGAGTTCACCGACGTGGCTCGGGATTACGACGTGTATCCAAGAGGGAAACATCCAGAAGAATCCCTGCTCAATGGCTTGGAAGAACTCGGCGATACATTGCAGGAGAAGGTGGATGCCTACCTGTTGGGCGGTGGCAACCTGATCCTCCGTGGCTTGAAAGACTCCACTAAAGACTTTGATGTCGTTGTTGACGACCGAGCGACGTTATCCCGGTTGGTGGAGGCGCTTCAAAAACTGGGTTACGATGAACGCCGCGATCTCGAAGAAGTGTACGAACAACTGGATCCCAGCATCGTCCTCGAAAAACAAGGGTTTCCCCGGTGGGATATCTTCGTCCAAACCATCGCCGGAGCGTTAGAACTGACACCGGCTATGAAGCAGCGCAGCGACCGGACCAAAATCATTGGACAACTCAGTCTCCACCTGCTCTCACTCGAAGACATCTTCCTCCTGAAATCGATCACAGACCGGGAAGGCGACCTCGAAGACAACGCATTAATCGCCCAGCAAGGGAGTATCGACTGGCAGCAAATTTTCCAGGAGATACAGACACAGGACGATGTGACGGACCGATACTTCTCATTCAGCGTCCTCGACACACTAGATCTCCTCGAAGATCGGTACAACATCGAAACACCGATCCATCAACGTCTGGTGTCCTACTGTCTGGAAAACGCGTTACTCGTCACGCTAGACGAACCGAAGACAATCAAGGACCTCCGCACGGAACTCGACTTCCCCGACCACCAAATCTACAATAAACTTCGGAAACTCGAAGAGCAAGACCGGATCGAGGTTGACCGTAGCGGGAAGCTCAACACCTATCAAGTAGCGTAACCATTGTCGAAGAAGAAAAGAAGAAGGCTCTTGCCTAATTTGGTGAAACAACCATCGGATTCGTGATATTGTTACCAGTT
>CAZWHR010000176.1:0-2707 GCA_964633675.1 uncultured archaeon
ATCCAGCCAGCCAGGAGTTCCTCAATCAACGAGCCGGAGCCGAATCGATGATCAACGAGGTGTTCCACAAAACCGGCAAGCGGACGAAGTACACGGGCAAAATCAAGGTGAAGAACGCCTCGATAGCGACAGCCATCGGGACGAATCTCAAGCGGGTGTCGAGACACCTCAATGAGGAGGCGGAGCCGTCGAAAACGGCGGTGTAAACAGTCGTTTAGAGTTTTTTCTCATCAGAGCAGGACGGGGTAGCGATCCGAGAGATCGCGTGAGGTAGTAAACCGATCAGGGAGGGGAGGTATTTAGGTGAACCTCGACCCGTGAACACCCTTTGTACAGGACCCTCACGGCGCGTATTCACCAGCTAATCTATCCCAAGTGCACTCTTCTCAAACCTTATCCCTCGTCCCGTTCAATCCCAGAAAAAGCACCACCCATGAGTACGCTAACGGACTCGATTCGCGTTCTCCACGTCGATGACGATCCGGATTTCGCCGAAATAGCCACGGACTTCCTGGAACGCGAAGACGAGCGGTTCGATATCCAGACCGCCACAAACGCGAGTGAAGGATTGGACCGCCTCGCACAGCGTGACTTCGATTGCGTGGTTTCAGATTACGACATGCCGGGACAAAACGGATTAGAACTGCTCAAGGCTGTTCGTGACAAGTATCCTGACCTCCCGTTTATTCTTTATACCGGGAAGGGAAGCGAGTCTATCGCGAGTGAAGCCATCTCAGCGGGTGTGACTGACTATCTGCAAAAGGAAAGCGGGACCAGTCAATATACGGTGCTGGCGAACCGAATTATGAATAGTGTCGAGAAGTACCACGCGCAGATCGAGCTCGCCGATCGGGAAACCCGTCTCAATTTGTTTTTCGAGGAATCTCCGCTTGGTGCTATCGAATGGAATGAAGATTTCGAGTTTGTCCGGGTCAACGCGAAGGCCGAGGAACTTCTTGGCTATACTGAGGAAGAACTCCTCGGTCGCTCATGGGAACTGATCGTCCCCGAGTCTGATTCGGCGGCCGTCAAGGAGATTGTTGACGAATTGCTAGCCGACGAGGGCGGGTACTACAGTCGCAACGAGAACGTCCGAAAGAACGGTGACCGCATCGTCTGTGAATGGCACAACCGTGCCATCATTGATGACTCGGGGGAAACCGTGACGATCTTCTCGAAATTTCAGGATGTAACCCAGCGAGCGGAACGCAAACGCGAACTCGAACGATATGAGGCCTATCTTGAAGAATCGACCGATATCGTCACCGTTCTCGATGAGGATGGAACGATCGAGTATCAGAGCCCATCAGTCTCCCGAATTCTGGGATATGACGAGGACGAATTGATCGGTGAGAACGGATTTGATTTTATCCATCCCGAAGACAAGGACGAGTCCTTTGCAGCATTTATGAATCTTGTCGCCGAGCCAGAATCCACAGAGACTGTCGAGTTACGGTTCCTGACGGCTGCCGGCGAATGGCGGTGGCTCGAAGTCCGAGGGACGAATCGACTTGAGCAAGATCCCATTAACGGTGTCGTTACCAACAATCGCGACATCACGGATCGCAAAGAACGCGAGCAGGAGCTCACGGCTGTCATGTCTCGACTCGAAGCCCTCTTCGAGAACTCTCCCGACATGATCAACGTCCATGATGCAGACGGGAACATTATCGATCCGAACCCGCGTCTGTGTGAGAAGACAGGGTACGATGCATCGGAACTGACTGCGATGAAAGTGTGGGAGTTAGACCGGTCGATCACTCCAGAGGAAGCCAATGCTCTCTGGGAAGACATGGAGGTTGGAGATCAGCTTCGTCTCGAAGGAGAGTACCAGTGTCGTGATGGATCGACATTCCCTGTCGAAGTGCATGTCAGGCGTCTAAATCTCGATGCCGAGGACCGATTCGTCGCGATTAGTCGGGATATTGCGGATCAAAAGACGTACGAGCGGGAATTAGAGCGCCAGAACGACCGGCTTAATGAGTTCGCGAGTGTCGTCAGTCATGACCTTCGTAATCCGTTGGCCACTGCCGAAGGCCGGCTGGAACTGGCCCGGTCGGAGTGCGATAGTGAGCATCTGGAAGACGTGGCGATGGCTCACGATCGGATGGCCCAACTGATTGAGGACCTTCTGGCGCTTGCTCGTGAAGGTGAAACAGTCCGTGAGATGAATCCAGTCGATCTGCGTAGCTTCATAGAGACCTGCTGGCAGAACGTGGTTACGAACGGGGCGTCACTTTCGATTGATACTGACCGACACATCCAGGCTGATCAGAGTCGTCTTCGTCAACTTCTTGAGAATCTTATTCGCAATGCGATCGAGCACGGTGGTGAGGACGTGAGAGTCAGGGTTGGGGAGTTAGAGGACGGCTTCTATCTGGAGGATGACGGGCCAGGGATTCCTGAAAATCAACAGGATGATGTGTTCAATGCGGGATATTCAACTTCGGACGAGGGGACAGGCTTCGGGCTGAGTATCGTCAAACAGGTAGCTGACGCCCACGGCTGGGATGTCCACGTTACTGACGGCGCCGATGGTGGCGCAAGATTCGAAATCACCGGCGTTGAGTCCGATGGTGAATAGATTCTCTGTATCGGTCATACAAGAACTATCAATCATCAAGCAAACCGAGTCGGGTCGTGCAAGATATCGGGCGCGAATCTTGCACAGCCAAACAGTCTGAAACTACCGGTAACGCGATCCGTG
>CAZWHR010000177.1:0-2689 GCA_964633675.1 uncultured archaeon
AGGAATTTCGAGCTGAGATCCGTCTGCGGAGGGACGAAAACGTCACACAGCAAGAGCTCACTACTCCAGCACGAGCGGCTCGTACCACTCCCGATTCGCGCGATACCACCGTATAAATCGTGAAACGCCTTCGCGGATATCCACGTCCGGATCGTAGCCGAGCAAGTCCCGGGCCTTCGAGACGTCCGCGTGCGTGTGCCGTGCATCGGCTTCCCTCGCTTCCTGATGTACCGACTCCACATCTACACCAGTCTCCGCGATCACGTGTTCGGCGAGTTCGTTGATCGTGATGTTATCCGTCGAGCCGATGTTCAACACCTTGCTGTCAGCCGCGTCCGTCTCCAACAGCGTGAGGTTCGCTTCCACCACGTCGTCGATATGCGTGAAATCCCGCGTCTGCTCGCCATCTCCATAAATAACGGGCGGCCCCCCATTCACACACCGCGAGACGAAGTTCGAGATCGCCATGTTCGGGCGCATCCGCGGCCCGTACACGGTAAAGTACCGCAAACTCACCGTCGGCAACCCGTGCAGACTACTATACACCGTACAATAATGCTCGGCAGCCAACTTCGTAACCGCGTAGGGGCTTTTCGGGTAGTTCGGGTGCTCCTCGTCGTAGGGCAGATAATCGGGTCGCCCATACACCGAGGATGACGAGGCGTTCACGAACCGCTCCACATCAGCATCGACCGCCGCTTCCAGCAGCGTCAACAGCCCACCCACGTTGTTCTCCTCGTAGAACGTCGGCTGCTCGACGCTCGTTCGCACGCCCGCCCGCGCTGCCTCGTGGTAGACGAATTCGACGCCGTGTTCGTCAAACACCTCCTCGACCAGTTCCTCGTCGGTCATCGACCCCTCGACGAACGTGAACCGATCCCCGCCGGCGTCCCGGCAGACCTCGACGTTGTGCTCCTTGATCCCGAGATCGTAGTACGGATCGAGGTTGTCTAGGACGACGACGCGATGGTCCTTCGCCAAGAGCGTCTCGGTGATGTGGGATCCGATGAACCCGGCACCACCGGTGACGAGAACTCGCATGGAACGCGAAACACGGAGACCGTACTTCGTAGTTCCGGTTACTTCGTCCATTCTCTGGTGTGAACCCCCCCGGAAAACGAGGCCACTACAGAACGCGGGACAACTACCGGGGTGGGATCGAAAGGGGCTACGCTCTGCGGAAATCCCGGCGACACGGCCACGTAGCGCAGCGAGTGGAACGGCCTTCCCGTAGTGCAGACCGTGGAGCTGTCTGCTCGTACTCCGTGACCCCTCTCTCAACTCCCCGCTGATCGGCCACCTGTACTTGCCGGTGACAAACAGTATTCGATCGATCCCCAACACCCGGCTCGACACCACGACCATCTCTGTGAACGCGTACGCTCGATGGATGCTCCCGAACGACGACGAACTTCCCCGAGCAGGCCAGCAGAAATATTCTGTGGCCGATAACGCCGGAGTCGTGGGGAGTCAACGAGGCAGCTATACGTGGACACGTTCACCAAGCGTACGCGCTTCCTCCCCGCCCTGTTCGGTCCTCGGTTCCGACGGCATCTCGGGGCACCTCCCTCACGGGAAGGGCGGGGTGTCCGCGCTGACTCAAGATGCAATTCCTGGGTGTCGAAAGTGAGTTAGTATGATTCGACAGCGATGGTCGCAAGCGGTTCGAAGTCATCGGTGTTTTCCGTCACAACGGTCGCCCCCGTCTCTTTGGCAATGGCGGCAATCAGCACATCCCCAGTGAGGGCGTTTATTTTGTCCGGGTTCACGGTCTCGTCTCGGTGCAGTTGCGCTTCCAATTCTCCAGCGATGATGGCATGCTCGAACCGGAATGGGACGAGAGTCACCCAGTCGAACGTAGAGCGGATCTCGTGTCGGTCGAGTTTCCCCTGGAGTGCTCGCCCGACGGCGATCTCCTTGAGATTGAGCGTCGTTGTGAGAAACTCGCGTTCCTCGTTTCGGCTGAGGTAGTCTTTCGTGGCCTCCCGCCCTGCCCAATACTGGATGAGGAACGTTGTGTCAAGCAGTTTCATCGGCGTCCCCGGTATCGGAGAGGTTTTCGAGAGCCTCCCATTGTCGTGTTGCGAGGCCGTCGCTCATCTGTCTACGTGAGGTTTCAGCTACTCGTTCGAGTTTGTCGGCCTCGGCTGTATCGAGCGTTCCGAATCCGTCACGCCAATCGACCGTCGATTCGTCTAGGAGTCGGGTCATCAGGTCCGTGAAACTCTCGTCCTCTCGTTTCCGGGCTTTCAGGCGTTCATACACGTCATCTTGGATCCCGATCGTTTTTGCCCCCATAGTTTGTGTTTGTGTGCACAAACACAAAAAAAGTGTCTCTGATTGAGATACAAGCGCATACCCCCGCCTTCCAGTGAATGAAAAGTGTTCCGACACGACGGTGGATCCCCGGAACACGTCGAAAGCGTGCCACGCCTGCGGTGAACACGGTTCCCGACCACGACAGGCAACGTTCTGGTGTTCGAACGACGACTGTTGGGTCGGTGAGTACCAGGCCGATGTGAACGGGGCGATAACATAACACCACCACGGATTGGCGCGGAGATTCCATCGTCTCGGGCATCGGAGAAACATTTATTACTGATGAGTATTCGGTATTTAATACTCCGATCCGACCGGGTTGAAGAATCCACTCGGTAGAAACGTTTACCCGGATCCGGGACGTAGCTCC
>CAZWHR010000178.1:0-2677 GCA_964633675.1 uncultured archaeon
GCACAATATCCCGGAAAAGTGGACGGACTGCAATTAAGAGACTATCAGGGCCGGGCGGTAGCGGCGATGGCCGAAGCTGGAAGCTGTTTCCTGTTCGATAGTGTAGGGTTAGGGAAAACGATCACAACGCTTAACGCTGTAGAACAAAAGAATTCGATTCCGTGTCTTATTACGTGTCCCAAACAGGTGGAAAAAAACTGGAAAAAAGAAATTGAAAAATGGTTTCCAGAACGATCAGTTACCATCGTGGAAGGACAAAAGGGACATTTCTACGACGCTGAATACATTATTTGCCATATTGATATACTTAGCTACCGCAAAGATGATTTAATTGAAACAGATTGGAGTCAAATCATTGTGGATGAATCGGCAAAAATTAAAAATCCAGAGGCAAAACGGACCAAAGCCGCTCTTGAGCTGTCCGAACAGTCCGACGACGAATATTGTTTGTCCGGTACTCCAGTAATGAATTCGCCGGATGAGCTGTGGTCACAACTGAAATTAATCGGTCATGAATTGGGTGATCTAAATTACTACGCTTACTGTAGACGGTGGACCGGCGGGCACAAAGGACGATTCGGGTTCGAACCGTACAATAAGGCAAAGGCGAATATCGAAGGGCTTAAAAAGAAAATTCAGGATGTGTTTATCCGTCGAACGAAAAATGATGTATTGGACGAGTTGCCGGAACTGCAACGGCAATGGCATGAAGTGGGGGTTTCCAACGAGTATGTGAATGAGTACGGGAAAATTATGGCCGACTTTGCAGAAACGCATAGTCAATTCAAGAAGGAGGCTGTTGACACTTCAAATGTGCTTGCAAAAGCTATGAAATTAAGACAGTACGCGGCTATGGCCAAATCGGCGGCTGTAACGGATATGGCAAATCAAATTATTGATTCCGGTCGAGTATTGATAATTCATTGCTCGTTTTTGGAACCGCTCGAAATTATCAGCAAAAACTTGAACGTTGATATTGCATGGTGGACTGGGGAAAACAAAACGGATGATATGGTGGAGCGGTTTAGAGGCGGCGAATTTGACGTGATCCTTGCAAGTGACGCACTCAAAGAGGGTATGAATCTTCAGAGGGCCGATGAAATCTGGCATACGTCACTTCAATGGCGGCCAACCGATCATACACAGGTGGAAGGTCGGGCACACCGTATGGGCCGGGATGAACCGGTTATTAGCCGGTATTTCACGAGTAACTTGGGTATCGATAAGAAATTGGCGAACACGCTCGAATCAAAATTAGATTTGATTGGCAATCTGGTCGGTGAGGGCACTGAAGCCGGTATGGTGGAAGGCGCTGATGATGCCGAACAGGTTGATCGCATGTCTATTCTCAGTGAATTAGCAAAGGAGTACAAAGGTTATGTTTGATGATATCGAAGGTAAAGGAATGGAGGGTTTGGATGGGTTCAGTGAGGACGAATTGGGAGAGTCTCTGGAAGAGTTGAGCGAAGAGATAAACGAGGTGGTGGATCAGGCGGAGAAACACCAAAAGACACAGCTAATTTCAACGGTTTCAAGCATGATCTTTATTCGACTTCTTACAAGAGAAGGACAAAAAACAGATCCCGGGGTTCTTGCAGAATCTTCGATCCAATATGCCGAAACATATGTGGAAAAACTAACGGATTTTATTGAAGAAAGAACAGACTTGACAAACGCTTGATCAATTTGCTATAATAGCAACTGATTGAGTGAAGAAAGAAATTTTGTCCGTTTTTGTCACTCACTTTCAAAGGGAACACAGTCATGGAACGACATGATATTCAACCCGGTACAGACGATTACTACGACTTCAAATCCGATAAGGTGTCATCAACCGATATCGGTGTGATTCTCGGCCTAATTCCTTCCGGATGGAAATCCGTCGTCGATCTTTGGGCGGAAAAGACCGGTCGAAAGGAAAACAAAGAAATCACCAATCCCAACCGATCAGAAGATTTCTCCGAACGCGCATGGTTCGGTTCAAACGTGGAAGATGTCATTCTTGACCGGTATCAAGAGGAGAATGAAGAAAAAGATGTTCAACCGGTTAACCAGTTGTGGCAACACGGAGAGGATGAGTGGATGGTATCAAGCCCGGACGGTGAAGCGGATGATCGCGTTCTGGAACTGAAATTTAGTATCGACAATCCATTCCACCATAACGCCGATTTTGATTGGGGGCATGAAGAAGATGATGCTCCAATCAAATATCTTGCACAGGTTATGTGGACGATGGGGGTTTCCGGCTATGACAGGGCGGATATCGCCGCATATCTGTTCATCAACAATGAGCTAAAATTCAAAACCTATACCATAGAAAAGGATGATGAATTGATCGACAACATGAAAGAGCAGGCACAGGAGTTTCTTCACTACGTTCGTGAAGACAAAACACCTGAAATTGACACATCCGAGGAGAAAGAAAAACTGCATGAGTACCTCTATTCCGATGTGCAAGAAGGGAGAATGGTCGAGTCAGATAAAGCCGATGAAATTATGGAAAAAATCAAGAAGAAAAAGGAAGAGCGCCGTGAACGAAAAAAGGAGTTGATCGAACCGATAGAAGATGAGATTGACGAGCTGGAACAACAGCTTGAAGAAATCATCGGTGAAGAGGGGGCCGAAGGTGTGAAGGGTGAGAAATACCGTGACAAATGGAGCAAGTATGAACGGTGGT
>CAZWHR010000179.1:0-2674 GCA_964633675.1 uncultured archaeon
CGACGACGGGGCGGCGTGCCCCCGCGTCAGATCCACCGCTACCGGCGGGACGGCCGGCGTTCCGATCACGGTCTCGACCGTCCCGACTGGCCTCGCAGGTTACAACATCACGGTCTCGGTCGACAACGGCTCGGTTGCCTCGGTCGTCGGAGCGACGTATCCGGACACAGTCAACCTCACCGAGACCACGGTCGGCCCAGAGGGGAACACCATCCGGCTGAAGGCCGTCGATCTCCTCAATCGGACGGTCCCCGGCGATGATAACGTCACCCTCGCCACCGTCAGGATCCGTGGTGACACCTTCGGCGAAACGAACCTGTCAGTGACCGTTAATCAATTCGATGACGAGGGTGGGCAGGCCGTGCATACCGCCACACGGTCGGGCAGCATCCGCGTCAGCGGGTGTGCGCCACTCGCTCCCGGGCTCTCCTCGCCTACCGACCCCGATGGCGATGGCCTGTTCGAGGACATCAACGGGAACGGTCGGCTTGACTTCGCGGACGTGGTGGAGCTGTTCGAGCACTTCTCCAGCGCCAATGCCGCCTGTCACGACTTCAACGGCAACGGCCGGATGGACTTCGACGATATCGTCAGGCTGTTTAACGAAATCTGAGGCACAATCGAACGACAGTAGGCGCGGCACGATCTGAACGCTGGGCTGCCCGATGCGAGCATCTCTCCTTGCACGGGCTCTGAACATCATCTGAAACTAGTAGAAATTTCAAGGATCAGTTTATGAAGTGAACTGATTGTCACGCCCGAGACATCTAGACAAAGTACGTTGGGCTTGGCTGCGCCGGTATCGTCGGCTGTATCGTTGGCCGCAATCGCGATTTCGAACGGTCCGCATGAAGGAGCCCGTCTAAGGTGGACCTCGACCATCACATTATAGGTGTGTCACTATCCTGCTTGGTGAATTCGACTATCTACGCGCCGAATGTCCAGGCATCCGCGCCTACCCAGTCTACATCTCCACCCTCTACGGTACCGGGAACATCGTTGGTCGTATTTACCTCCCGGATCTCCTACCTGAAAATTGATATCCAAGAGTCATCAAAGCACAGGATCAGCGTTCAACAAATCATATACTGAATAATTCGACCAAGCCACTACAACTGGCCCTTTAGTATAGCGTTTTTAATATAATCCCGAACTTTTACTTGGTATGTCATTATATCCGAAACCATGTCTCCCGCCACCCAGAGTGGGACCCTTGTTCTTGTTCTTATGGTTCTCATCGCCCCAGTTATTGGAATCACTCCTGCGGGTGCTACTGATATGGCTGTTGCACCAACGTATGAGACTACCAAGAAGGGTCCACTTTCCGATCCTAATAATAGTTCGGAACCCGGAACAATTATTAATCGAATCAACATAAATACCTTAAACGCTGCTCCTGGGGAGAGATTTGCGGCGGTTGTTGATATTGAGGGGTCTGAGTATGATTTGACTCGTATCGAACTGAGTTTCTCGAAAGTTCAGGGTAATGAACGATTTGTGTTGACGGCTGATGTGGACCAGCCGGAAGTTGGACAGGTCGAGATTAACGACGAGGTTCCAGTCGAGCAATCACCGGGGAATTACACACTCAGTAGAGTTTCAGTCCTCACTGAATCGGGGCGTCAATTCGAATATACTGCTGAAGAACTAAATAAATATATTGTCGGACCTCCACGGATTGGAATTGCAAAGCGCTCAGATATGATGGAGGCCAACCAGATAAACCGCAATTCAGTCTCTGGTTTGGCGATTGATTCCAAGGCTCCCCAAATCCATGATATAACGATTGCGAACCGAAATCTCACGCCCGGCGACCTAGCGAAGGTCCGAGTGAACGTGACGGACGATACAGGGGTGAGATCGATTGGTTTGAGCTTTCGGTCATCGAGCGGTGATTCGATTTACCTTTCCCGATGGTTTGATGAGAGCGTCAACAACGGGACCTATGTACTGACCGAACGGGTAGAGGATCACGATCCGAACGGGACGTACGTGTTGGAGGACATGGACGTGGAGGACCGGTTCAACAACCGCCGGGATTACGATCGGTCCGAGATCCGAGACAACTACACGCGGGCCCAACGGGAAATTTATATTGACGCCTCCTCAGAACGAACGATCCCATCTGATACCGATGCCCCCCATCTCCAAAACCTCTCAATCGAGACGGGCGTGGTTGAGCCGGGAGAGACGGTCGAGGTCCAGGTAACGGTGACGGACCAGGTATACATCGAGTCAGTGAGACTCGAGTTCGAGAACCGGACGGGATCGGGCGAAACGCAGGTTCACGTTGATCTGCACGAGACGATCGACAACGGGACGTACACGGTGACCGGGCAGGTGCCGGAGGGTGCGCCGAACGGGACGTATGAATTGAGGAGCATTGACCTCGACGATGAGGTCGGAAACAGCGCATATCTCCACGATACTGAAATTTCCAGAGAATTAGGATTCAACGCTTCGGACAAGTCGTTCCGAGTCGTCAACAGCACGCGATCGGATTTCAAGCCACCCAACATCACGGACCTCCGGGTCGAGACGGGCGTGGTTGAGCCGGGAGAGACGGTCGAGGTCCAGGTAACGGTGACGGACCAGGTATACATCGAGTCAGTGAGACTCGAGTTCGAGAACCGGACGGGATCGGGCGAAACGCAGGTTCACGTTGATCTGCACG
>CAZWHR010000180.1:0-2655 GCA_964633675.1 uncultured archaeon
ACGGAAACTGGAAGTGGTGAAGAAAAGCCTTCGCGGTGATATCACCGAGGAGCAGATCTGCCAGAAGTATGGCATCACGCGTAGTGAGTTTCGGGAATGGAAAGAGGAAGCATTTGAAGCCGCAGAAAATGCCCTGGTCCAGCGGCGCACGAAAGATCCTCAGCAGAAAGAGATCGAAAGGCTCAAACAGAAAGTGGGCGAGCTGACCATTGCCAATGATGTGCTAAAAAAAAACTTACAGGACTCGGAAAACAAACATGGCAGCTCGTAGACGAGATGATTGAACAATCAAAAGAACAACTGGAGGATGAGATGAGCATTGTTTCGGCCTGTGAGTACGTGGATCGGTCCCCGTCCGGGTATCATAAACACCAAAAGCGAAAAGACCAACCACCGAAGAAAAAGGGGCGTCCGGCCACCGATGAGGTGGACGAAGAGATGACCAAAGTCATTGCCTGGATACGCAAATGCTGGGCCCCGAAGCAGGTGGGATATCGCCTTATAACGGCCATTTTAAACCGTGCGAAGCACGATGAAAGCAGGACGTTTCTTAATGAAACGTCATCTTTCATCTCTGGGGATCACAGCCAACAAGAAGAAAGTGCAGCGAATCCTTCAGATCAAAGGATGGCAGGCCAAACAGGTATCTCGCCCGTCCCGATCCACATCCGCACCGGACCCGGAAGATCCGAACCGAGAAGTCACCGATCCGAAAGACCCGGTGGAAGTGGATGAACCGGATACGGTGTGGAGCACGGACCTGACCAGGATTTATGTGGAGGAAGTTGGTTGGGCCAATTTGATTCCGGTCCTGGACAACTGTACGCGTGAGTGTGTCGGTTGGATTTTCAGTCACCGTGGACGAGCCACCGAAGCAAAAGACGCAATCCAGGAGGCGGTGATTAACCAGTTTGGCTCCGTTTCAAATGTACCAGAGGGCCTTGAACTTTTGACCGACAACGGAAGTATTTTCCTGGCCCGTGAGTTTACTGATCAGATGAATGAGTATCAGATTGATCGGAAGTACACGCCGTTTCGTTGTCCGTCAGCGAATGGGATCGCCGAACGTTTTATGAGAACATTGAAGGAGGAAAAAGTATGGCATTTTCGGTTTGAGACAATGGAACAGGCCGAGGAGGTGATCGCCGAGTGGATTGAGGAATATAACCACCAGCGAATGCACTCCAGCCTTGATTACGACACCCCTGCCTCTTTCGGAGAATTTATCCGAGAGAAAGCTGCTTAAAGGGTGTTGAAATTTACTGGGTCATTACAGAAGAAATATGACATCAACCAAATTAAAATTAGGGCATATTTATATTTATGCTAATTAAAACAGTGTACAAAAATGTCTGGGCAAACATCTGACTCTGATCAAACCCCCCATAAGATAAGTGGGTGTTCGCGTGTTCCAATCATATTGTTATTCTACATGGGTATATTTTTACGTGATTATTATCTTTCAATTGTATTATCCAATATCGCTCTTTTATATTGGTTGTTTTTAATTATTCGTGGCCATACGTTAAAAACACTGTTTAATATCAAACGTCGTACATTCTGGGAATCATTTACAATTGGAGTGTTATTCGTGGGGATGTGGATGGTGTTTCTGGGAGCCGTTGCCTGGGGGCTTCTTTTAGTTTGGGCAACAGTCATTATCACTCTTCTTTACGTGATAATTTATAAAAATCGATATTTTATAGGATATTATTTCGGACTTTTTGATTTCAGCAGCGAGAAAAAAAGTTCGGAAGAGCAACGATCTGTTCATACTGTTAAATTTAGAGAGCATATGAACATTGGTTCCCGCATCTGGATTATCAATTATCATCTGAACCCCTCTACGGATGTGAAAATTTCCTGTGCACCAGTTCTTGATTCCATTCAAGAGACCTTTGAAGAGTTCGATTTTGAACACTTGATTCGTGATCCTGATTGTGTTCGTATTTATACAGGGGGAATTCGTTCATGGTCTCCACAGTCGACCCCTTTACATTTGTTTCAGTCCGTCAAAATAGAATGTCAAGAAACGAACCATACGCCAAAGTTCGTTTGTGAAATAGACTGCTCGCCAATGATGCTGGTTTCGGCAATAATTCTCGGTATTTTTCTGGTAATTCTCCCGTTAAACAGAATTTTCGAGTCCAATAACACGTTCTTGTTGTCATATGTTGAAATAATAGTTTTTGTTATTCCACTCTTTTTTAATATTATAATAACTTACATGGGATGTCAGTTTTTCAAGCAAAAACTAAAACAGGCCGTTCGTTCGGCGTTATGGGAATACGATGAGGACGATACATCGGGAGAGAGCGGATAAAAAGACCCCATCTGAAAAGGGGGTGCGTACTCAGCGTTCGATTTTTGGGACATACCAGGACATTTTGAGGAGGCAATGTCGTAAAAGGTGCATTGTCGAGGAGAAATAACGCCGGTATGCGTCAAAAAGCGGACGTTTTATTCGGAAATGAGTCTCAGATGGCGTGCCAACTCAATTTTCACCTTGTGCGTTTAAAAGCGGGTGTCCGTTGTAGTGCACGCAACGAAGTGGAGTGCACGTTGTTGCCGATTTTAAAACCTGCACCGTTTGAAAGAATCTCACCGTCCACGTGCGTGACAGACCGTATTCTTTTCTGTCCCCAACGCGTTTTT
>CAZWHR010000181.1:0-2654 GCA_964633675.1 uncultured archaeon
GCGCTCATTACCGCTACGGAGCCAACAATCCGCTGCGGTTTAACGATCCTATGGGAAAACAACCTGATGAAATTCTGGGTCCTAGATTTACGGGTTCTGACATAGAGAAATTCAAAGCGAGAGTTATTGTGATTTCATTTATAGAACCATTTAAGACTGATAATAATGATTTATCGGCTTGGTTAATAAATAATTCGACAAATTCTACACCACCCGATATAATAACAACAAAAGTCGTGGGAAGAACAAATTATCCAGTAAGGAGGGGAGGTTTTTTCAGAACTGCTCCTGAAGTAAAGCCTGATAATTACAGGAGAACACTTGATACCATTATTCAATCTAAGGATTTTAGAAATATAAATATTTTAAAATTGCAATATGAATCCGCCGGTGATAGGATCATTAGTTACAATGTTAATAGAAAGCAAATTGTTGGATACACAAAAATAAAACCAATCCCCTTAGGACCATTTGCATCTATTCATGGTTATTCAAAAGGAGCAACCCGAATAGATGTTGATAGATCATATATCGAAAATAATGAACTAATAACCACCTCAGATAACCAATTTAGAATTAAAGGATTAGGCAATGTGATTGGATTTATCTCAAATACAATAGAAAAAAATTTACGTGGTGATCTTGGAGGGGGAGAGCTAGCACCTTTTGCTCAGAGCCGAGTAAAAGTTAAAGCTTTTCCCTCTGGAAAAGTAGATATTAGATTTCAAGGAACCTTTATTCCCTCTGATAAAATTTATATACAGAAATCTAATTCTGTATTGATTAATAGTATTGGACTCGAAACTGTTAGAACAGCGTCAAAGGAGGAAGCAAGCAAAAAATTTAGAAGATTTGTAGAGTCTGGTGGTAACTCTGTCCCATCTTTAGAGAAACCGACTAAAATAAGAGTGGATTTATCAAGGGAAGAATAGAATCCGTCGATAAGAAAAATCATCAATAAATTCTAAAAAATGGTACAATTTAAATATAAAAAATTAAGTAGTCAACTGCCCGAATTTTTCTATAATATTCTTTCTTTATTCCCTTTTCTTATATATATTTTATTACTGTATGAATCTAAAATGGAAAATGCGAGCCTAATATTTATTACAGTAATCGTTTCATTCGTAGTTTACTATTCACTGTCACACATAAAATATAGTATGTTTAAGTTCCATTATTTAACTTTGATAATTTTTGGAATTTTATCGGTTGCCGGAATTGCATATATTTTCCAGACTTCATTTGGTTATAAAAAAACTGTTGACTTGTTTTTTGGTTTTGTTTATTTAATTATTGTTTGTTTACCAATCATAATAATAATAAGCTTGTTTAATATTTACTTGGTTGTTTCATACATATTAAGAAATTTCGGGAAACATACAATATCATGGAAAGAAAGACGTACCTGTTATCTAAATCTTCTTATAAATATCTTGCTGGTTTTTAATTTAACGTTCCCTCATTTGATTCAAATGATTTTGGATTCATGAAACAAATGAAAATAAAATATATTTTCATTACTATTGTCCTTCTGATAATGTTTGTATATACAAATTGTAGTGAACAACCACCAAATAAATCTAAAAAAGGAGGCAAGACTAAAAAATCTCCGAATATTTTGAATACGAAAAAAGCCAAATATATAAAATTTTTAAAAAATGGTGAGTTACTTGCTTTGGAGTATGATAATTTGGAAATTTTGAAATACAAAACTGGTCAGATATTATTTAGTATAGATAAAAATGGTTATTCTTCCCTCAATTTTGTAAAAAAATATAAATATTTGGTAATGAAAAATAAAAATCAAAATATAGAGGTTTGGGATTTGAACAAGAAGAAGAAAATTATTACTCAGAAGGAACATAAATCATCTATAAATTCATTTTTCGTGTCTCCAAATGAAGAATATGTATTTTCAGGAGATAACAATGGAAATATATTTTTATGGGATTTGAATTCTGGTGGAATCCAAAATAAATTTAAAATTACAAATAGTAGTATAAACGGAATTGCATATAATAAATATAATAATTTATTAGCAGTAGGTGATGATGGAGGAAATATTTGGTTTTATAAGGTTTATGAAAAGAAACTTTCGTCTATTACTAAAAATGCGCATAAAAATGGTATAAAAGAAATTATATTCTCAAACCATGGAAGTATATATTTGTCACTTGGTAAAAATGGCCATGTAGTAATAAACAATAAAAATGGTGAATATATTAAAACCATAAACTCTGAGAATAATACTCCTTTAGGTATAGAGATAATTAAAGGAGGAAGATATTTTGTGATTGGTTATACTGAAGGAATCTTCAAAATTATAGATGTGGAAGATTTGGAAATTATGAATACATTAAATATAAACAAAACAGGAATTAAATCCTTCTCCATTCATCCAGAAAAATTAAAAATAATTTATGCAGACAACCTTAATAAATTGGGAACAAGTTCCTTACAAATTAAATAAATGTCTGAATATTTGCGTTTTTGATGAGAAAACCCTGCCTGTGTCATCGGCATAAGGAACAGTCGTTTTTCCATTGCCCAAAACCGGTAGCAAGAAAAAACAAAAATTATTATACCTTCCCGTTCTAACATCAATGGCCTTTCGTCTGTCGGCTACTGTTATGAGGACAGAACCTGCACCG
>CAZWHR010000182.1:0-2651 GCA_964633675.1 uncultured archaeon
CGAGTTTCCCGACACGAATTTCTCGATTGCGGATCAGGTCTTGGTCGACGGCCGAACCATCACGATCGTCGCGTTTAACGGCAGTCTCGATACGGGCCGTGCCGGGCAGGGCAGCTCCGTGACGGTTGAAACCAAAGGCCTCTCCGTCTCCGAACGGTCTATCACGGTGCGGAATACCTCGCACCCGATCAACCTGACCATCCCCTCGCAGATCGACAATACTTCAGTGTGGAACCAGAGCAGTCTCACCGACGAGCACACATCGGGCCAGGTTATCAACGTCACACAGATCAGTCAAAACTACATTCGAGTGTTTCTGGAAACGGGTACCTACACCTTGCGTATGATGCGGGTGGGATTCGGCAGTGGGACTGTGGACCCGCCGCCGAAGTACATCACGAACGTTGATACGCCGAAAACAGTTCCCGAGGAAACCAGTACGAAACTCACGTATGAAGTGCGGGACCGGTTCAACAACCCGAAAGACGGGATACAGGTCAACGCCTCGATTCTCAACTCTGCTGGCGGCAGCGGAACCGAGCGATTGAGCGTCGTGGGTGAAGACGACGTGAACCAGACGGCCGGGGATCCTGTCACCGCGAACACCTCGAACGGACAGGTGACGTTGAACTATACGGCCGCGAACGTGACCGGAAACCCGACTGTCACACTGAACATAACGATCCAAAATAACAGTACAAATCGAGAGCGCGTCATCACGACGTTCAGCGTGACTGATAACGACGTAAGCGGGGGTGGAGGTGGCGGTGGAGGTGGTGGAAGTGGTTTCATTGGCGGCAACCAAGCCAATTGTGCGACCAACATCAGCGCAAGCGCGTCGGGCGCGAGTGGCCAGGAAGCCGTTAAATTTGATGTGACCAATGATGCGTCATGTGAAACGGTGAATATCACCTCGTTTGAAATCTCAAAAATATCTGACCGCGATATTGACCGCATCAGTCGCCACCCCGATCGCACGCACGGTATGAAAGTCGTGGCCTATAATGGCTCAGGAACAATCGGGTTTGCAGACTCCGCGAACCCAAATACTGAAGGATTCAAATTCACTGACGGCCCTGTCACACTAGACAGTTTTGCCAAAATAGGGACTGATCAAACTGTGCAGATTAATTTTGGCTACTTCTATAAGCAAAAACCAAGCAGCGGGTCTATACTTAAACTCACCTACGAGACAAGAAGCACTTCAACAAACGCCGATTATAGCTTTAAGATCGGGTTTTCCGATGGCACCACCACGACAATTTTTATTGAAATGACAAGTGTAGATAGTTAGCTAACTTCCACCCCATGCGTTCTTTCGGGCCGTACTCATCCTGAATAGGTCCGCGTGGTGGCTCGTTCTCTCAAAGGGGTTCGCGATCGCCGCCGGGTGCCGTGGGTCGGGTTGTTGGGCATCGGTCTCACACTCGCCGCGGATACTCCCAGACGATATCGGTCCCGGACATGTCAGTTAGAGCGAAGAACGATTCGTCCGGTTCGGCGAAGGCAAACCCTTTAACCTCAAAGGATTCGTTGTTGTCAAAAGCGCATGAAATGGCCGCGTTCAAAGACCTTGAGGATAGGTCATACTCGGTCGATAACTCGAACTCGACAAAAGCAATGTTCTCAGCAGCGAGCCAGTACGCTTTCGTACCGTCAGGATTGAATCCAATACTCGCCCGGGGCGGGTCAAGGTAATTTAAGTCCAAGGACGTTCCCGTTGGACTGCTGGCAGTCGATACGTCCCAGTCGGTCGACAGATCAAACCGATGCGCGTCGTTCCCTGTTGTAATAAACATTTTTGAGCCACCATCAGTCACCGATATACCCTCTGGAGTGGATGTTCCAGAAGAAATATCGGCAGACTGGTTAAATGACGCTGTTGATATATCCCACTCTGTCGAGAGATCGTACTCGTAAGCGTCGTCGCTGCCGTTGCCTACCAGATACATTTTGGAACCACCATCTCCGAAGTCGATGCCTTGCGGGGAGCTGTCTCGTGCCGACACGTCCAAGCTATTTTCCGTTGAGGCCGTCGACAAATCGTAGGCCGTCGACAGGGAGTATGAGTGGACTTCTTCGGTCCCGTCATGTTCGTACACATACAGTTTCGTCCCGTTATCATGAATTGCCACACCTACTCCACTATTTCCTGTTTCGCTATTAACATCAAGCGCATCAACGGCCCCGCTTGGCTGTATCCCATACCCACCAGGTGTTCCCATGTCGATCGCGTCGGCAAACACGTCCACGCGATCCCCCGGCTGTCCAATGTCTCCGTCCCCGTCACTCGACGAGGCATCAGCCTGCGCCGTCTCGGTCGCCGCGAGGTACCCCCCACCGGCTAAGGCTCCGGCACCGGTTCCGGCAGCGAGCGCTTTGAGAACAGCTCGCCGATCGGACTCGGGACCGCCAACCAACTGCCCAACACGCGCGGCCGCCTGCAACTCCCCGACGTCCAGTTGCCCCAGTGCGTGCAACGTCTCGGGATCCAGCCCGGCGATGGCCTCGCGTTGATCCGGTGTGAGATCCATAGTCGTGCTAACGGTATCCAGTCCTAAGTAACTGACTCCCTCAGTACCCAAACTGCCTTAGTCCCGCCGGGACGCACGGACTGTTATGGTCAGCCGCGTGAATACACCGATGGAAGA
>CAZWHR010000183.1:0-2644 GCA_964633675.1 uncultured archaeon
AAATGGGCTATACCACCATCTTGTAAGTGGACATGTGCATCGGGTTTATCGTCTCCATTGTCCTGGTATAGTAGGTTGACTTGGTGTCCTCTCTCTTCCAATTTTTCTTTAGACTTGACCAGTAACTTCTTGTGTTGTTTTCCGCCGCTGTTTTTGGTGTTTCCAAGGCTTTTTCCGAGCTCTACCTTTCTTGTTTGATCCGTAA
Organism: uncultured archaeon; assembly: GCA_964633675.1. Classification (GTDB taxonomy): domain Archaea; phylum Nanohalarchaeota; class Nanosalinia; order Nanosalinales; family Nanoanaerosalinaceae; genus JAXINT01. The sequence continues at coordinate 206 of CAZWHR010000183.1, forward strand.
ATTCAGTGTTTTCCTTGATTTCATCTATACCGGTTAAGTCGGTTTCCCACGGTGGATAGGTGTTGAATATTACTGCATTATTCCGTTGTTTTTCTCTTGGTGTTTGTATAATTGCTCGGTATCTTCCTAGTCCTGTTAATTGGTGTTTTTTGATTCCTTGTAGCATATTGGTGAGTTGGTTTATGTCTTCTGATCCGTCGGGGTTGAATATGATTTTGGTGCGGCAGTTGTTGGTTACTGCTCTTCTCATTTCTGTGGCGAGTTGTCTTATGTATTGTGTGGCTAGCCAGCATCCGAGTTTGTATTCTCTGGCTTCGGACAGTATTTTGGTGAAATTGCTTCCTTCTCCGGCAAAGTTTTTGAGTTCGTCTACGTACAGGTAGAAGGGTGTTCTTTGACTGGGTTTTTGTGTTACTCTGCTTTGTGCTGCTGCCCATATCTTGGTTATTACTATTGATCCTACAAGTTCTGCTACTGTGCCGCCGACCTCTCCTTTCTGTATATCTACAAGTATTATTTTCTGGTTCTCTATGGCTTCCTGGAAGTTGACCTGGCTTTTACCAGCTATCACTTTTCTAATGGTTTGGTTCATTACGAAGTCGTTCAGCCGTCTCTGTATAGGCTCCATTTCATAACTTCCCAAATCTTCCTTAACACGTACCAGCTGCTCCCTAACCACATGATCGTCGGTCTTATCTATCAGTTCTGTAAGCTTTTCCTGGTTGACTACTGTCTCGAATACGTCTAACAGGGTGTAGTTTTGGCTTGTCTGAATATTTAAGTCGATATATGCCCGTAATAGGGTTTCCAAGATACGTCCGAATCTGTCACCCCAGTTTTCGCTGTAACGTTTGAAGAGGTCGATTAGGTCGGAGACTATGATTTCTTTCTGGTTTTCTTTCTGAGTATTATTCATCCGGGAATTGACGTAGGGTTGGAGTACGTTGATTGAAGCTACTGGTTCCCTCGCAGGATTAATGTATACTACGTCTTCGTACCTTTTTTCAGGTAGTTTAGCTAGGAATTCGTCTATCATGTTGCCTTTAGGATTGATTATACATAGCCCGTGATTTTTGTAGGCGTCCTGTAAGGCGGCATGAATCATTAACTGAGTCTTACCAGTTCCAGTAGCTCCAACTGATAAAACGTGTGTCAACCGTTTCTGGTCCTGTATACCAATGTTTTCCTCTACTCCAAGATTCGAGTTTTTGGTGCCGAGATAGGTGGTGTCTAAATTTTCGGTGTTTTGTATCAGTTTTTTGGCTTCTCCGGGTTTCATGGCTGGGCTGTTTTAAGGTTTTCTTGTTTTCTGTCTGGTATTGTTATTAGTGCGGCGAGTTCTGGTGCTGATACCTGGAATTTTAGTGTCCAGTTTTTGAATTTTCTCTGTGTTACTGCTTTGGAGAAGTTGTATATTTTGTGTTCTCTGAAGGTGTCTACTGTGTTTATGTCGAAGTATTGTCCTGTTTGGTGGCTGTCGAATATGTTGAATGCTCCTGCTATTTCTTTTAACCTGCTCTTGGTGTATTTTTTAGGTCCTATGATTAGGAATCGTATGGTGGTGTGGTATCGTATGGTTCCGGCTTTATCATCTATGGCTTGTGCCTGTTCGTTCTCTCTTTTGGTGGCTGATCTGGTGTATAGGAGTTTGTGTTTTTCTCTTTTGAGGTGGTCTCTTCTTTTGTAGGCTCTTCTACGCCACCAGTATCTACGTAACGGTTTTCCAGCTACTGGGCGGAATAGGATTTGGGTTATTATTTTTGTATCTTGCATTGAGTGTCTGTGTAGACTGGCTATAACCGAGTTGGTGGGTGGTCTGTCGAAGTCTGTACGTATTGGGTACCAGTCATCTTCACCTAAAGTGATGAGTCCACCACCTACACTATCACCTTTTTCTACATTTACACCATCTATTCCTTCTTTAATTTCTAGTTTTGGTATCTGGTTGAGTAGTTGTGTACGAATCTTTCGTTCTAATCTTTTTGTTGGAGCTGTAAACTGTACTGTTATGTTTTGGTTTTCTGTACGTCTTATTTCGTAGGAGGTGATGGGTGAGGTGTTTTTGAGTCCGAGGTATCTGGATTGTATTTCTGTTATATTTTGTATGAAGTTGTCAAGTGATGTGGGGAGTTCAGTATTATGTGGTGGTCTTACTTCAACCGTGAATTGGTTTTCTATACCAGGGTTTTGTAGTGTTTCTGCTTGTTTTTGGTTTAGTTTTGTATATGTTTTCTGTATCTTCATGTTTGGATGATTTGGTGTTCTTTTTCGTTTGCTTCTATCCGTATCTTTCCATTGAACCTGTTGGAGACTTTGAGTATTCCTTCGCTGTAGCTTGATTGTTCTCCTGTTTTGAGTTTCTTGATTTCCTGTTTTTCCTGTTGTGAAAGGTTGAAGTAATCTATTACTGAGTTGGGTATTCTTTCATGCCACATAAAC
>CAZWHR010000184.1:0-2640 GCA_964633675.1 uncultured archaeon
GCGGGGTGAGTTCAGGATAGCAGGCGGGATGACCTTCTCACTGGAGGAGTAGGAATCGCTCAATCGGAACCCCAGGCTTACCAAGACGTCCTCGAACACGGCAGGGAAGGTGACCTCATACGCACGATTCGACCAGCGCACCGATGGACGACAGCCGAGCGAGTCCTCCGCAATCTCGACGATCTGGTCGATGAGTCGCTGATTGCTGTTATGGATGCACGGAGTATTCGATGAAAGCGTACCTTCAGCGACGAACGTCCCAAGGAGCCACGCCACCGACTCGTCGACTTCGATCTGTCTGGTCAGTCCGACTTCGGACCCTGCCCGACCGATATGAATCTGGTCGGTATCTGCATCTACACCGGCTTTCCCGAGGATTTTCTCGAACCGCTCGAGCGGGATTTTCTTCTTTTCAAGACGGTGGGAAAGCCCTCGAGCAAACGCGCGATGCGTCGAACTCGCCCGTTCCGTTCCATCCCAGGACTCGATCAGCGCTGCCTTCACCTCCTCGTCCAAGAAGACGTACGGGTCGTCGAGACAGGAGGCGACGTCTATTGAGGAGAATTCTGGCTCGATATCGAGCTGTCGGGGCGCTACGATCAGATCTCCAGTCTCAAGCGCATCGCCAGCAACCTCTTCGATTCCATCGTCGTACCTGAAGAGACTGTGGTTCGATGTGATGTCGATGGAGCGTCCGAACTGGGTCCCGATTCGGAGCAACGTCTCGTCTTCCGACGCCGGATATCGAATGGCCTTCTCGATAGGCTTCAGGCTCGCCCGATGGTTTTCATCGAACGCGTATGTCTTCCAACCCTCGAGGAAGCAGGTTCGCTTCTCGAACTTACCCTCCCGGGTGATTCGACTATCGAGTGAGTTCCAGAACTCGTCGAAGCTCATGAACTGGGCGTCACCCTCGGGACCGACAGCGACCAATCGCGAATCCTCGGCGACACTCCCGCCCCGCCGGTCGGGCAGGTAGGATTGGGAGAAGTTGAGCAGGCCGTCCATGAGGAGCATCACACAGTCCTCGTCGCCATCGCATTGTTTTACTGACAAACCGTTCGCGATCAGCGAGTGGGTCTCATCGACAGTCAAACAATAGGTAGAATCGACCGTTGATTCAACGATCTCTACTGAAGTTACCCGCTCGGTCAGGTAATCCCCACCCCCACCATCGAACGCCCGGCGACTCTGAGGGGTGACGTCTGCCGCCTGCCTGTGGAGACGGTCGGCTTTGCGGTCGAGGTGGAACCCGACAACCTCGGCGTAGCGCATCGCGTCCCGGGAGAATAACGATATAACGTAGGATAGTGAGCCAACCGCAGTACCGTCATCATCGTAGAAATCCGGGAACTTCTCGTCAAGCCGCTTTTGCTCAGGAATAGAAACCCGGGCCGTGATTCCGAGCCGAGTCAGGAGGGCTAAGATGTCCTCCTTCAGCTCACGGCTAATGGTAACAGCTGAAATGCCCAATCCGGACGAATGAACGTAGCCATCACCGCTGAAGTAGCCGCTGAGAAACGCAGCGACGACCTCCTCCGGGGCGTCGAAGACACATTGAGGAACGCGTTTCGTCTTCGCAGAGATTCCAGCGTCAAGGATAGTATCGAAGCAAACCCGTAACAATCGACCTGAGGCGGTCACCTTCGCGTGGTTTTCCTTATACGGCTTCGTGCCGAATTCTTCAGCGAGTATCTCGACGAAAAAGGCCCGTGCTTGATCCTCAGTTCCGCAGATAGTTGTTTGGTTAACAACGCCCTTAGCGGTATCCTGGAGCCTCGTGAACCCTTCTGCCGCATAATAGCCGAGCAATGTGGCCACCCTCCGATTGATCTCAATAAACCGATTGATTCCGGAATTGTCTCGCCGCAATCCGAGCGATACATCGGTTGGGACCCAATCAAGTAGCTCGTCCTGGGATTCGAACAATTCAATAAGCAGGCTTACAGGTATACTCTTACGATAGAGGTAGTTGCTCAATCTTTTCTTTGTCAAGCCCAGATAATTAGCGGTGCTCTGTAGGGGGTGGAATCGTCCAGTCCACGCGGCCTCGAGCCTCTCGCTAAAAAGGTCGTAGAGTGAATCTTTCGATAACCCTTGTATCATCAACCGCTGATTCTCGATCTCATCCGTCCCGATGAACGCCTCCAGGAGATCGATCTCGGGGGCAACCGGACTACCCTTCACGACATCGAGATGAGACGGGACGATGAGGGCATCGCCCTCTTGGACTGCTGATGCTCGTTTGGATGTGAGTGCCTTCCCATCGAAGACGTGAACTTCATGATCCGGTGTCACCTTGATCTCACGACCGCTCCGAACTCGGATTTTTACGAGATGGTCGGGCGAAGGGTGCTTGGAAACTGCATTCACCGGCCGAACAGTTTCGGTGCCGGCAGGGTCGATCGATGGCACGAACAGCCCCCCGTCTAGATCCTGTACTAACGCCCCGAAGTCGTCTTCGCGGGCAACATCGGTATCAAGTCGGTCCTCAACGAGTTGCTCAATTCGTTCGTGGCGCCACGAACCAGCCTCATCGCGATACCACACCTTCGTCTCCGGATGGAAGCAGTTCCGGCGTTTCGAGGCGTGAAAGTACGGGTGAGCGTAGCCGACCGCTGCGTCAGTGAACCCGACGAT
>CAZWHR010000185.1:0-2626 GCA_964633675.1 uncultured archaeon
CGGAAGATATGCCCGATTAGCCGCTTCGATCACGTTCTAAGTCTGAGATCAGGTTTACGCAGGTCTACGTATTTATCACTTCCACCGGATCCCCTACGTTATTTGAACGCCCCATAGCTTGGGTTTATTTGTTGGTCCCGTTGGTCGTGGACTCTCCACCGTTGGTAGGTACGAATGTTCGACCTCCTCCGCCAAATACTTCCGTGGAGTGATAGCCGTGCCTCCAGTGAGATCCCGGCGTCCGTGCCGGAGACTCTGGCACATCACTCGCTGGCCGGGGCCTATCTGATTCAGAACGGGACCTTCCGGTACGTCAACGATGGGCTCTCCGACCTGCTCGGGTACGACCCGGAGGAGCTCGTCGATCGGCTCGGACCGAAGACGGTCACCCATCCGGAGGACTGGCCCGACGTCGAGGAAAATCTTCGCCGCCGTCTCGAAGGGGAGGTGGACACCGTTCGATACGGGTTTCGGGTGCTTACTAAAAGCGACTCGGTTCGGTACGTGGAGATCGAGGGTTCGCGGGTGGAGCACGAGGGACGGGCGGCAATCGCAGGTATCATGGTCGACGTCACTGAGCGGCAGCGATCGTTTCGTCGCCTGCGGGAGAATCGCGATCTGCTTCGCCGATCGCAGCGAGTGGCGAGGATCGGCGGCTGGGAGTACGATCCGCAGACGGATACGGCCCGCGGTACCAAAGAGCTCTACCACATCCTGGATTTGCCCGTCGGGGAGGGCTTTACGCTCGAGACCGGCCTCGACTTCTACGCGCCGCCGGCCCGCCCCCTCGTCGCCGAGGCGATCGAGCGATGCATGGAGGAGGGCACGCCGTTTGATCACGAGGTCCCGCTCGTCACCGCTGAGGAGGAACGGAAGTGGGTACGCGTGCGGGGACAGGCGGAGTTCGAGGGGGATCAGCTCATACGGTTGACCGGGACCCTGCAGGACGTCACCGAGCGACGGGAGGCGGAGCGGGCGCTCGAGCTCAGTCGAAACCGTCTCCAGCGACTCGTCGAGAACTTGCCTCAGATCGTATTCATCCTCGACGACGAGGGCACGCTCCTGGTCTCGGAGGGGGGCGATCTTCAGGCTCTCGACGTCGCGCCCGGCGAACACGTCGGCCAGTCGGTGTACGATCTGTACGCCGACTATCCGGAGATGCTCGGTTACGTCGATCGGGCCCTCGACGGCGAGTCGATCGACGAGGTGATCGAGATCGAGGGGGTCACCCTGGACGTGTGGTACGCTCCGTACTGCGACGAGAACGACGAGGTCGCCGGCTGTCTCGGTATGGCCGTCGACGTCACGGAGCGGCGAGAACGGGAGGAGGAGCTCAGGACGACCAAGCAGGAGGCCGAGGAGGCGAGCGACTTGAAGTCCGCTCTGCTCGCCAACATGAGCCACGAGTTTCGAACGCCGCTCTCGTCGATCATCGGATTTGCGGAGCTGATGGAAGAACGGGCCGACGGTCCGTTTGGGGAGTGGGCGGAGTCGATTCGAACGAGCGGGGAGCGGCTCCACGATACGCTCGACGAGGTGCTCTGTCTCGCTCAGTTGGAAGGGGGGGAACTCGGGCTCGTGTTCGAACCGGTGCGGGTTCCCGACCTCGTGGAAGAGCCTCTCCGGCTCATGGAGGCCGAGGCTCAGCGCAAGGGGGTTACTTTGGACGTCGAGATCCGGGATCTCGACGTCCCGGTGGTCCTGAGCCCGACGGTGCTGGATACGAGTCTCAGTCGTCTGGTCCACAACGCCATCAAGTTCACGGAAGAGGGGAACGTCCACGTGGAGATTTGTAGGCAGAAGGATTCGGTGGTTCTGCGCGTCGACGATACGGGTACCGGCATCTCCGAGGAGGCCCGCGAGCGAATCTACGAGCCGTTTTACCAGGCGAGTCAAGGTATTTCCCGTCGGTACGAGGGAGCGGGCCTCGGGCTGACCATCGTTCAGCGTCTCGTCGATCGCGCCGGCGGTAGGATCCAGATCGAGAGTGAGGAGGGCCGGGGTACGGAGGTCATCGTCACGCTACCGGTCGAGAAGCAGAAGGGAGAGGTCCCCGCTGCGGAGACGCCTGGCGAGGCGACCATGCCGACTCATTCCGACTGGCCTTCCCGGCTGCTCGTCGTCGAGGACGACGAAGGGATGCGGGCTCTCGTCCGAGAGATGCTCGCACCGGAGATCGAGGTTCGCGAGGCCGGTGATCCCGAGACCGCGAAAGCCCGGGCCGAGGAGGAGACGTTCGATGCCGTGCTCCTGGACATCAACCTGCGAAGCTCTGTCTCGGGCACCGACCTGATAGCACCGATCCAGAACCGTCAGAACGGCGAGCGTGCGCCCAGAATGATCGCGATGACGGCCTACGCGATGCCGGGAGACCGAGAACGATTCTTGGAGCAGGGCTTCGATGATTACATCTCCAAGCCCTTTACCCGTGAGCTGCTGCGCGAGAAACTGAGTCTTTAGGAGTATATATTCAATCGGCCTGTGATGGGTCTGTGACCGACGGGATTTCGCGTCTTTCTACCAGGAACCGGCCGGAAGTTTACCACCACCGTGAGGAGTCCGATGCTGCACAACCTGCTGGGGAAGCCGGCCCTCGAGGCTGAGGGGTCGCACGCCCGGGTGGATC
>CAZWHR010000186.1:0-2622 GCA_964633675.1 uncultured archaeon
TCGTCACGGGCCGTGTTTGCACTCAGCAAGGATGGAATAGTGCCGAACTGGATCGCTCGGGTGAACAAACGGTTCGGGACGCCTCATTATTCACTGATCATTACCGGCGTGCTGATCTTATCGTTTTTATTTATCGGTGGTCTGGAACGGCTTGCGGAGGTTGCTTCTCTTCTTCACCTGATCATGTACGGCCTCATCTGTTTTTCCCTGGTGCGGTTCCGGACACGGGAAACGATTGAATATGAGCCGTCCTTTCGCATGTGGGGCAGTCCGATCCTGCCCGTGATCGGAGGCGTCTGCTCGTTTGTTCTGATCGGCTTCATGAATATTGTATCATTACTTCTCGGCGGTCTGGTGCTGCTCGTCGCCGCCGTGTGGTTTTGCATTCGGAAACGTTTCATGAAACAAGGAGACCGAAACGATGAACACAATTGAACCGGATCTTTCGCAAATTCTGATTTACGTCAACCTCTCCAAAGAGGTTGATTACACTCGTTTGCCCCTGGACCTGATCTCGTCGCTGGACGTCCTTCTTCTCGGTATCTATCCGGTGACGGACCAGGCGAGCCCGGAGCAAACCCGGGATAGTTTCGAGGAAGAAGCAAAAGAACAGCTCCGGTCCGTCGTGGAACGTCTTTCCCTCTCGGATATTGATCCGGAAACGGTACTGAAATTTACCGCCGATCCGGTCGACACGATGAATCAGATCGCCGTAGAGAAACAGTGTGATGCCATTTTGACCCCCGGGGAAATGGACGAAATCGATCATATTCTGCTTCCGTATAAGGGGAGCGAGCACGTCGAAACGCTGACGGCGTTTGTGTCCGACCTCCTTGCGGACGCCCCACAGGAGATTACGGTGCTTCGGTTGCTGGAAAATGGAGAAGAAAAATCGAAACACAGGGATGAACTTGAAAAATTTCGTGAAGTACTCGTTTCCGGAGGGGTTGACGTCGATTCGATTCGGATTCGGGTCGAAGAAGTGGACAGTCTGGAGGAACGTCTCGTCGAAGAGATTGCTCAATATGACCTTGCCGTGCTCGGCGAATCCGAACGAGGGGTGGAAAATATCGTGGTCGGGAGCATACACGAGAAGGTCCTCGACAACACGACCAAACCGCTGATCACGGTACGGTTTCCCGGGCAGGAGGGACAGGATCAACAGATGCGAAACGGTGAAATGTGATTCTTTCGGTTTTCCTTCCTGATCAATGAGGATCGAGCCGTACTAAAGTAAATAAGAAATGAATGCTGATCAGGGGTGTTTTAAGCGGAAGCCCATCATTACAAGTAGACGATTCTTTATAGCAATCAATCCTCAAGGTCCGTTTTGTGATAAATATAGATGCCCGTATGATCTTCGTACGGTGGGATATGAACTTCAATAACGTTTCCCTGTCCCACGTCCAGTTGCCGACCGACCACGTCGGCGTGAATCGGCAGGTCATTGACCCCTCGGGAACACAGGGTCACCGGATACACTCGTTGGGCACCTGCCTCCTCCAGAACGCCAGTGGCCCGAAACATGGTTCGACCGGTGTACAGAACGTCGTCCACAAGCACAACCTGTTGGTCGGTGACGTCAAGGTCCGGTCCCTTCTTGAGTTTCGGTCGTTCGTGGAGAACCGATAAATCGTCCGCGTACCGCTTCAATTCCAGTTCCCCTCGAGGAACCGATGATTCGGTCCGGGATTCGATGCGGTCGGCAAGAAGGTTCATCAGGGGAACCCCCCGTCGTCGGATGCCGAGCATACGAAAATCCTGATTCGACAGGGCGAGAATCGATCGTGACATACGATCAAGAATTTCTTGCGCTTCATCGTTCCCGGCAATCTGAAATCCGTTTTCTGTTGACATGTTTGGTAAACTATGTTGTTAATGAAGTTTTCCTTTACGCCCAGGCTTCTTCTCTGGGCATTCTTCCAGCGTCGTGAACTTGTTAAGAGCGTCAGGATGTATCTTACATCTCATACCGATCTTTCACAAAGGGTTCACTTTTTGTATCCCCGAATCGACTTATGAATCCGAGCAACTGGCATTTTACGTTGATGGCTCCGTATTACGAATGGATCGGGGGCCTGCTGAATCGCTCCCCCCTGGTAAAGTTGTTCCAGGCCCGGGACGGGCAAAGGGTGCTTGACGTGGGAGGTGGTACGGGATATCTATATTCGTTATTCGATCACGTTCGGTTTGATTCCTGGGTGGTCCTTGACGTGAACCGGAATATGATCGAGCAGGGTCGGAAGAAACATCCAGCCTGCACGTTTGTTCGGGGTTCCGCCCTGCACCTACCGTTTGGAAACGAACAGTTCGATCGGGTGCTGATCGCGGACGCGCTTCATCATATGCCGGAACCGAATCTCGTTCTGCGGGAGTGCCGACGCGTTTTGAAAGGTAACGGACGATTTCTCGTGGAGGAGTTTGATCCCGCAAGGCCCATCGGTGGTCTGATCGAAGCCGGTGAACACCTGGCGGGCATGGGCAGCCGGTTCTATACACCGAATCAGCTGGAAGAACGGGCTCGTCACGCAGGGTTTCGGAACCTCTCGACCAGCCGCCGACAGTATCTGTATTATCAGGTGTACCGGTAATGAAGAAATGGCTGAAAGTCAAGGTGGATCC
>CAZWHR010000187.1:0-2609 GCA_964633675.1 uncultured archaeon
TCGCCCGGTGTGGCGTCGCCGTCGCGGTGATCGGCGGCGAGCGCGCCCGCTACGCCGTCCACCACGCGTAATATCGTTATTTACCAGTACACTTTTCACCTGCGCTCCCCTACCATTTAACGTGAAAACCACCGCACTGCGGCAGGTTCAGACGACATCGAGGTAACAGCATGCCACGAGAAGAATACCTGGACAGAACGACTCAGATTTACTTCGGTAAGGAGGATGATGACCGACTCACCAAGGAGCAGGTCGGCGAGTTCATCAGAAACGAGATGGGCTTGGAGCGTGCCGATGACAGCCCTCAGTGGACCGAAGGTATCTTAGAACTGGTTGAGTGCGGGATGGACAACTACGAGCGAGAGGTCCAGCCGACCGACCCGGAGGTTCTGAAACAGCTTGAAGACGCCGAGCAACGGCTTGAGGAACTCGAACGTGAGAACGAGATGCTGAAACAGCAACTCGAAACACAACAATCGACCAAGCAGGTCAAAGACCCCGTTCACCAAGTGCATCTCTCTGAGTGCCGTATTCTGGAGGTACTGTGCCGGGACGAACATCTCGGTCACCGTGGAGACCCGAACTTTGTCGATGTAATAACCATCGTCGAAGAAACAGGGATGGACCCCAGCGCGGTAACGTACACGCTCAATCAGATGTCGGCACCGCACGTTGACCTCGTTGAGAGTCGCGGAAACGAGGACGAGGTCAAACCACTTGGGGCGGACCTTTTCGAGCGACACTGTGAGGAGACCGGGATTGACCCAGACATGGTACGACGGATGAACCAGAGGGAGGGGTCGCAATGAGCGGTGACACAACAGACGAAGCTCTCCGCGAGACAAACGAGTTGCTACGAGAGCAGATAGAGCAGAAGGATGAGCAGATAGAGGAGCTGAGAACGGAACTAAAGGAGTTGCGGGAGGCAATAGAGACCGACGAAACCCGTCCGGACCCACCAAGCAACGATGAAATTGTTGACCGATACCTCGAATGGAAGGACCGGTCAGAGACGACCCACAAGTGCGATGAGTCGGTCTTCCGGCGCATCCGAGCGTACACCGACGACAAGCCATTACGGGACCTGACCCAGACCGACATTCGAGGGTGGATTGACTCGCTCGGAGTTAAGGCCACGACGGGATACGATTATCTCAGCCGACTCAAAGCTCTCTTCGACTGGATGCAGGAGCAAGAGTGGGGTCCACAAGAGAATCCTGTTGAGGATGTACGCCGTCGCTACCGAGAAGGTAACAACGCGGAAATCAGACGGACAGGCAAGAACACGGGTACAGTACTCGAACCGAGTGAGTTTGCCGAACTTCTCGGCTCCATCTACAACAAGCGTGCACGGGCGATTCTCTTACTGGGCGTCAAGACTGGGCTGCGCCGCAAGCAGATTTGTCTCTTAGAGCGTGATGACATAGACCTCGATGAAAAGTACATCCTCGACCGATATCCGAAGGGTACCGGGATGAACAGGCTGGACGATTCCCGTGCTGACACACACCTGATTGACGATGAAACCGTGACGGTGCTCAAGACATGGCTCGAAAAACGCGATGAAGAGCACCCCAACAACAAGTGGCTCTTCCCTGGCCGCGATGATGGTGACCACCTGAGCCCCAGTCAGATGACGCGGGTCATGGAGAAAATCACCGGGCGTGCGGCCACGGTTCAACGCAAATCGGGCAACGACGACCTGGCGGATAAGTTCGACTCGTTCACCTCTCATGACCTCCGTCGATGCTTCACCAGTTGGTTGAACTGGAATAATTGTCCCCGCGATATTATCCAGGGTCTCCGGGGCGATGCTGACGAGGATATGGTATCACTCTATACCCAGTACAACAAGGGACAGGTGCGTGAGGAGTACGAACAAGCGATTCCCAGCTTTGGGCTGGTTTGAATTTCCAGCACTTGAAAAGAAGCAATTAACTACTGACACGTTCTATTATATAACGGGTTCTCAGGCCCCAGAGACCGATGAGTGGCGACAACGGTGAACAACGAACCCTTGACGGAGAGACGGTTGACGACGACGAAGACGACGAACAGACCAACGACCTCGGTGAGGAGATGCCGTGGTATGAGACCAAAGGCGGCTATCGGAGGGACGTGATGTCAAGCCTATTTCAGAAGGCATGCCGTCGGTCAGACGAGGAACGTGCAGGTTTCGCGGCCTTCGAACTGGCCCGCTCTGGGCCAAAGTACGAGACGCATTACTGGAACCGCGCTGTCCTCGTCTGCCTCGAAGACCTCGTCGCGGGAAATGAAGCGATAGAACACGTCCTCCGGTACCGCGACCTTGCCGACAACGAGTTTGCGGACAGCGATTGGGCACGAAGGCTCTGTGCAATTGCTGCGGCCCTCGTGTGTGCTCGTGCCCAGTCATCAAGGGAGGTCACGCACGCGAATGGATATTTTTCAAACACGATGGAGGACCGAGCGAGAGCCAAACAGGACGACGACCACGAACCGCTGTATGAGCCGCCGGTTACTGAGGATGAACTCGACCCGGAGGGGAGAATCGGTTCAACCGTGGTCGATAAGCATGTTTACACGAATCCAGGACGCGGATGGCGGCACTTTCGTCTCTACGGCGCACG
>CAZWHR010000188.1:0-459 GCA_964633675.1 uncultured archaeon
TCACTATAAGTTCTGATACTGCTGAGGTTAGAATAGAGGGTAATGAGGTTGTAATAGAGAGTGACCCAGATCGTATCAATGCTAGAATCCCAATGGATCGCGTCAGGTCATTCAGCGCAACAGTAGAACCGAGGTAGGGTTTCACATTCCTGCCATTAAGGCGCAATATGCAGGTTCTTTTCAGTGAGCCGCTAGCGATATATGTCTTAATGTTCTACCTTGGCTCATTGGTGAGATATTATCCATATTATTTGGAACAACTTCTTGAGAGTAAGTATGCTCGGATTATTGAGTGTTTTTTAGCAGGTGCACCTGAGACTTTTCTTCGGCATATGACAAATCTCATTCTCGATCACAATTATGTCTTGGTGAATAGATGAAGGGCAGTAAGTAATGAGTCATTACGTTGTCGAACGACCTCATCCGACGCCGAAGAAACCTTGATCTGCCGGACACCCC
>CAZWHR010000188.1:469-2581 GCA_964633675.1 uncultured archaeon
CTACCGTATGAGTCACAAGGGTTATTCTGAACGCCTCGGTTCTTCCAATCAGGATGGGTCTCAACGGGTTACTTCCGAAAAGTGAGGTGGCACACATGCGACTGCGTTTTGGCTTACTAACAGTACTTCTCCTTGGAGGAGTGATAACATTTGCAACTAGCGGTATGTCTGTTTTGCTTAGTTCCTGGGGATGGTCGGCGCGCGTAGTATCAGAATTAACATGTGAGGAAGGATCTATGTGCACGCTAGTCAGCATAAAAAGAGAATCCGAAAACCGCCTATCCCCCCTTCAGGAACTCGCGTTTGCAGGAAATGGCACTTTTATCGCCGGCACCAACTACAACGAAGTGGCAATATGGCGGCTATCCGGTCCAGCAGCGGCGCAGCGATCCGCCCGGTGGTATACCTGTAAGTACAACGGCGCCACCAGGGCGAGCGCGTTCGCTGTTGGGAACAGTCGTATCGCTGTCGAGTGCAGCGGAACAGTGCGCACCTGGACACCGACGGGCGAGCACATTACGACGTACGAACATCACACGCAGGACTCCGTGTACGGGATGTCGTTCGGCGGAGATGGTACGCACCTGATCACCACGGACAGCGATGCGACAATCAACATATGGAATACGGAGACCGGCGGGCTGGAGACCTCGCATCAGCTCACCCCGAATCGCTCCGCGAGCGCAAACGATATACTTGGGATGACAACTGCCGGAAATGGTACGCACCTCGCTCTTCTCTCTCATGCAGCGGGCGTCCGGAACACAGCGCGTATCACCGTGTGGGAAATACCGGAGATGAATAAAGTTTCCGACATAGAGTACACAGCACCAGGATACGGAGATCCTGTAATGATAAGGGAGGGACACTTCCGCGTAAACACATTCGCTTTCACCAAGCACAGTGAAGAACTCCTCTTTGGCACAACAACCGACGGGGAGAACAGGAAGGGAGTGTTAAATCACCTCGACATTGCCAACGGGAAGATCAGGGAGCAGGACACCATCTCTGAGATCGCTCCTTCAAAGCTGACATCGACATTGAAGAATCCTCTTCTCCCTGGCACCATAATATCAGACCCTGAAGATCGCTATGTTGCTCTATCGACATTCGAGCCAGATCCAAATTCACAAGGCGTGAGATCTCTCTATCTGCTGATATGGGACACTCTACGGGAATCACTCGTAGCACATCGTACTCGCATCAAAAACGGCTCATTGAACCGAGCAATAAACCAAGCTGCATGGCACCCGTCTGGGGACGCGCTTGTGCTGGAAATCGGTAGGCGAGACCCGAGCATCCAGGATCCCGATATCGTTGCACGACTCATGCTTTGGGAGATCAAGTGAGTAATGCTGAATTAAACGCATGTTGCAGTAGTAAAACAAAAACAGAAGTTATCCTGATAGCAAGTTTATAAAGTAAAGTATTGTGAATTTGAAATTAGTAAGAGGGTTGCCGATTTGCTGGGGAAGTTCTTGAAAGTAAACCTTGGCCTTGGCAACAACTCAGAACCCTCTTGCTCATTTCACAATCGGGCACTACATGTGAAACCGACCTCGACACCGGCTCCAGCAACCGGCGTCTTTTCGTTTACGCCGCTACGGTCAATGTGATATCATTTCACTATGGCGACACCTCAACGAAATCAGACTCCAGCGCGGCGCCGGCACTCGCGCGACGACCACTTGACCAAAGACGAGCTTCAGACCCTCTTCAAGGCCTGCGAGGACATCGAGGAAAAGCTCCTCGTCTGCGGCCTCGGCCAGCTCGGCCTGCGGATCGGCGAGCTTGCCCACCTGAACAAAGCCTGGCTCGACTTTCAGGATGATCAGATCGCCATCCCCAGCTCCATGCCGTGCGACTGTCGCGAGTGCCAAGGGCGTGACGGTCTCTGGCAGGTCAAGACGCCGGCCGGGGCTCGCTCCATTCCCTTCCGGAATTTTCCTACCACTCGCGAAGTCCTGAAGGGCTACTTTGGCGCCTTCGATGAGGTGGCGAAGAGTCGCCGGGCGCTGCAGCTCAAACTCAAGAGAGTTGCCAAGCGCACCGATCTGACCAAGAAGATCTATCCGCACGCCCTCCGATCCACAGCGGCGATGATGTTTGCCA
>CAZWHR010000189.1:0-2563 GCA_964633675.1 uncultured archaeon
GCTCCCGTCTTGGCGAACCTGCCGACGTGGAGCGGCAGCAGATCCGGCGGGATACACGTCGGCTCCTCCTCGGGATCACCGGTCTCGTCGAGAGCGTGTCCGATCGCCATCCCCTCCCTGAACGCCTCCATGAGACCTGAATGAGGCCGGGGAAGCGGGTTCCGGCTATCGGGATCGGCCTCAGAACCTCGACCGCCTTCGGTGGTGAGTTCCGTCTCCGAGGGCACCACCACGAAGTTGGCCAGCTCATCCGGTCCAAGTACCAGATCCGGCCGGGTCTTCCCCCATCGACCAGTGGTGAGTTCTCGATCAAGGACCTGTCTGACCGCTCGACGGGCTCGTGCTCCCTTCCGTAGGCCGCGCCGGAACCGTTTGGACACGATCCGGTAGTGAGCCCCGTTCAAGTGGTCGAAGATTGAACTCAGATCATCCAGCCGCCGGTTCAGCCATGCCTCGTCCGTTTCCTCGGTCGCAAACGCCAGAGCACGCAGATTCACCGTGAACGTGTGCTGTGGCCGCTTGTCATCGATCGATTCCACCCGTTCCCGCCCTCCGATATCGAGATACTGGTGCTGGTTCCCCGTGTTCGACGGGCCCTTCTCATCACGTCCATCGGTCCCTAGCATCCGTCCGAAAACCCCGTCAAGAAATCGATCCTCTCCCTCCCGGAGCTTCCGTTTGCGCTCCATCGCCTTGTGGGACCAATCGGGCTTCCGTCGAAACACCACGTGGAACCCGATCGGATGCTCCGCCCGCGCCAGCTGGTCAATCAACGGCGCCAACGCCGCTCGCGAAGGTTCGGACTCACCAGTATCCTGATTGGTGAACTGTGGAAGCGTCGTCATCCAATCCCCTCGCCGCGAGCCACGCCCGTACCACGTGACTCCCATCGGATCCACCTCACTTACGTCGGGATGGGTACGAAGACTCCCCGACTCGGAAGCGACAGTTTCCGGCCGGTCTGTCCCCGAAACATAACCGTCGACGGGTCTCTCATCGGACTCGAACTCGGACTCACGGCCGAAGGACCGATCCCCGTCTCTCGACGCCCCATCGAAGGCAGGTTCTCCATCTTCGATACTTTCCTCCAAACCCGATTGTTCGTCATCTCGATCTCGTCCCGCAGATTCGGGAAGAGAACCGTCTGCTGGCGCCAGAAGCCGTCCGGCATCGCGCCTCTCCTCGTACTCCTCGCGATCGTACTCGACGGTCGGCATGAGCTTCTTCCGCAGATCGATTTCAACTCTGTCGATCGTGAACGTCGCTGGGTAGAGCGTCCGTAGCCGCTCCTCAAGAGCCTCAAGACGGGTATCCGCACCGTAATAGAATTCAACTGGCTCGTCCTTACCCTCGCTGATCGCAAGGAACTCAAATGTCGGCGGAGAACTCCCGGCCAGTGGATTCACCCTGGTGAGAACCCCATCCGATCCGCCGCCTATCCCATGCAGCCCGACCAGCTGCTGGACCACTGTCTGTCGCGCCAGATCGCTTCGCGACGGCGTCACGCGAATATACTCACGGACCATATCAATTCTCTCCGAGAGTTGATTGGCTGGGGTTCACTGCTGAGTGCTGTCGCCCTCCGAACCGGTTCCTGAATGGCCTCCATCCGACCACAGACTCGACGCCACCGGCTCCGATTCCGGGGGTTCTTTCTCGGTGTCCGAACCCATCTGACCGAAGGCTCCGGAACCGGCGTCGATGACATCCGCCTCATAGCCACTCGCCCGAATCCGCACCGGGAACCATCCCTCCTGATCGATCCCGATCAATGCCTCCGAGAAGCCTTCCTCTTCATCACCAGCTTTCGCTCCCGTCACCCAGTCGACCTGCCGCGCGTTCAGGTCGAACCAGTTCGCTATCTTCTCCTTCTCCTCGTTCACCCGGTGCAGGACCGTCACCGAACACAGGTTCGCGATCGTCCGTGCCTCCGGCGTGAGCGCAAACTCCCCGCCCGTCTGCGTGATAAACTCGAGGCTCAGATCGAAATGTCGACTGTGCCTGACCGCTGTCTCGAGGAAGTCCAATGACGCTGCATCGTTCATCAGATAGTGGCTCTCGTCGATCGCAAACACCACCGACTTCTCGGTCTGCTTCACCCGCTCGTAGACGGTGTTGAACAGCACCTGCATCATCAGGCTCGTCTCAGCGCGGCCCTGGGCACCCTCCTGCTGATGGAGATCGAGGTAGATCACCTTCGAATCCAGATCAAACTCGGTGGGTCGAGCCAAGTTCGACAGTTCGCCGCCCTCACGGAACGACGGCCGTAAATCCTTCAACAGCGACTCCGCATCCTCTCGGACCGCTTCCTGCTCGCCCTCGGTCGCGTATCCGAACGTCTCGGGATTGCTTGCCATCGTCTCCAGCACCTCGATCACGTCACGAATCGTCGGCGATTCCCGCGTATGGGTCGCCGGATCACGCGTGATTTCCTTCTTAGTGTAGCTCTCCTGGACTGCCCGTCGGAGCGTCTGGCTCCGTTCCTCCAGTGGATGATCCGCCACCTGTTCGAAGAACGTCGCGAAGAACGTCATCACCCACGTGATCTGCTCGCCCCACGGAT
>CAZWHR010000190.1:0-2556 GCA_964633675.1 uncultured archaeon
CCCGCGACGCTTGCAGAGCGAGACGATCGTGTCGAACGGATTGTTGCTCATGACCAGGTGGGAGTGTGCGGAAGAGACGAAACGGAGCTGTGACGCGCGTCCGCTCCGACGACGGTTCCTGCGAATCAAGAAGCTATCGAGCACACCCGCCTGATTCAACGACCCGTCGGCGGATGGCCTCGCAGTTTCTGCGAAAAAAACGGGGGCTATATGAGGCCTCGCTCGGCGAGAGAGGTATACTCCCGACCCGCGATGATGAGGTGATCCCGCACGGAGACGCCCATAATGCGGCCTGCACGCACGAGCTGGCGGGTGATGCGGATGTCCTCGCGGCTGGGGCGCGGATTGCCCGAGGGGTGATTGTGGAGACAGATGATGCTCGCCGCGTTGCGGAGAATCGCCCGTCGAAAGACCGCCCGAGGCTCGACGACGCTGGAGGCGAGGCCCCCGACGCTGACCGTGTAATCCTCGATCACACGGTTGGCCGTATTCAGCAGAATCACTTTGAAGACCTCTCGTCGAAGCCGGCGCAGGTGCGGCCCGTAGCGCCGAGCCACCTCGGCGGGGGCCTCGAGACGTTTGTCGTCCTCGGGATCGGCGGCCTCGATGCGGCGGCCGACCTCGAACGCCGCGCTCAGCCGTGCCGACTTGGCGGGGCCGATCCCCGAGACGGAGGCCCACTCGGCCGGCTCGCGGCCTGAGAGCTCGAGCAGCGTGCCGCCCATGCGGCGAAGCAGCTCACGGGCCAGGCCGACCGCCGAGCGCGTGCCGTTGCCGGTCCGGGTGCCCGTGCCGAGGAGGACGGCCACCAGCTCGGCGTCGGAAAGGTGGTTCGGGCCCCAGCGGTCCAGCCGCTCCCGTGGCCGGTCCTCCGGTTCCCACTCGCGAATCGAAGGGGAGACGTGCGCGTCCATGTTCCTGGGGCAGCCCGGATCGTACCGGGATGGAAGGGGTCGTTGCTCCCCCACAGACGTGCGAAGCGGGATCTGCATACCCCGCGATCTTACCGGATTTGACCGGCCCTCCGGCGTCCGGGCCCCCTCGATCGGGCACGAGGCACGACCGTCCCGATCAGGCCGAGACGAGCTCGTTCAGCAGATGCTCGTTGGACGGAGACTGCTGGACGTGCCGGATGAGCGCCTTCATCGCTTCCTGTGGCGGACGACTGTTGAGCGCTCGGATCAGCATGTGGTGCTGATCGATCGCGTCGCCGAGGAGACGCTCCTCGTTCCGGGTACCGCTCTTCCGCAGATCGAGGGCGGGGAAGATGCGTTTGTCGGCGAGCTCCCGATCGAGCACGATCTCGGAGTTGCCGGTGCCCTTGAACTCCTCGAAGATGACCTCGTCCATCTTGCTCCCTGTTTCGATCAGCGCCGTGGCGACGATCGTCAGCGAGCCGCCGTTCTCGATGTTGCGAGCGGAGGCGAAGATCTTTCGAGGGGTGTTCAGCGCGTTTGCGTCGAGTCCTCCCGAGAGCGTCCGACCGCTTCCGTCGACGTACAGATTATACGTGCGGCCGAGCCGCGTCAACGAGTCGAGCAGCAGGACGACGTCCCGCTTCATCTCGACGAGGCGCTTGCAGTACTCGAGCGCCAGCTGCGAGACGCGGACGTGGTTGTCTTCCTCGCGGTCGTTGGAGGAGGCGAAGATCCGGGCGGGGGTGGACCGCTTGAAGTCCGTCACCTCCTCCGGCCGCTCGTCCACGAGCAGCGTCACCATCTCGACCTCCGGATGGTTCTCCGAGATCGAGTTGGCCAGATTCTTGAGCAGAACCGTTTTCCCCGTGCGGGGCGGCGCGACGATCAGCGCCCGCTGACCCTTGCCGAGCGGCGCGATCAGGTCGATCACGCGCATCGAGGTGTCGCCCGGTCCCGCGATGAGATTCAGCTTCTCCTCCGGATAGATGATCTGTCCGTTGTCGAAATCGTCCGCCTCGGCCCAGGTCTCGGGAGGCACGCCGTGGACCTTTTCGAGGTGATCCACCTGCATGCCGCCCTTCCGGCCGGGCTTCAGCGTACCCTCCAGGATGAGTCCATCCTTGAGGTTGAACTTACGAATGAGGGGAGGCGGGACGAACGCATCGTCGTCGTCCTTGGGAAGATCGGGTCGCGCGTCACGGACGAATCCGTAGCGCTTGTCCCCGATCAGTTCCAGCATCCCCGAGAACTCCTTGTCAGCCATATCGAATTACCAGGTACCCTGGTCGGTTGGTCTTCATATTGGAATAAACTATCCACTCCCATGGGCGCGCTCAGAGCGTGTGCCGTACTGACCGACTGCCAGACGGCGATCCAACTTCGGCGAACCGGACAGACGGGTCCGAAATAATCCGGACCCGACTGGACGGCTTCAGGCCGAGGAATCTTCGAAAACCGGCGGGAGCGTGTGACTGCTCGCCGGGCGAGGGAAGCCCCGACTCGTCCGCATGCGCGAATGGACCGGGCCGTACCTATATTGGACAGGCGAGAGCCCGGACTGACAGGAGGGGATAGCAGAGACAACAGCGTAGCGCAGACAGATGCGCGCCCGGTTTCCGGAGGATGCTTCATTCTCCGG
>CAZWHR010000191.1:0-607 GCA_964633675.1 uncultured archaeon
GACAGAATCGACCGAGACCGATATCGTCGAGCTCCCGTTGATCTGGCACCGCGATGACTGGCTCCAGTTGTTCCCGATCGCCTCGGACCCACACTACGTCTCCTTTGGATTCGAGGAGGAATTGTTCTCCCGATGGCGAACCGAGATCGACTGGATGCTCGATCACATCGACGACGGCGTTTATGTCATGTTGCTCCATCCACAGTGTAGTGGACGCGCCCCCTTCCTCGCGCATCTCGAGGAATTCTTCACCGAGCTGCAGGCACGCCCGGGTGTCGAGTTCGCGGAGATGGACACGGTCGCACGTGCGTTCGCGAACTGAGCGACACCACTAAGCCCTCAGGAATCAGTTCCCTCGATATCGTTGACGAGCGTCTCGACGGCGGCGTACCCATCCGAGAGTACGTTTGTGCCGTGGGCGACCAGGACGGTTTCGAAGTCGTAATCCAGCAGGTTCCCGACACTGCCCCGGGTTTGGTCGTCGTCATAACTAAACTCGGAGCTAATAACCGCTAGCGGACCACTCCATGGACCCTCAGCAGCAAAGACGGAATCGCTGCCGACGACCGTATCACCCGCGACGAGCACTGAGCCGTAGAGATATGCC
>CAZWHR010000191.1:617-2550 GCA_964633675.1 uncultured archaeon
GGAGCACATTTCGATAAACTTCACCGGCCTGGAGTTCGACATCGACGTCAATACCCGCCGCGTCGAGTTTGTGCATATCGCCGGCCGGTGTGGCGACTTCTGGATCGATCGCTGCCCGGAGCGCCGGAATAGCATCGTAGTGATCGACATCCCCGTGTTCGATGATCACCGCGTCGACGGCATGGTCTTCGGCGATCCCGACCAGTTCCTCGGCGGTGTAGGTATCCCCGCCACCGAACAACACCGTCCCTTCGCCGGTGTCAATAACCGTCACCGAAAGCGGCTCTGTGTACTCGTCGTATTCCCACGTGAGGTCGTAGGTGAAGATACCTGGTTCGATCTCCATAGGGGAGTGTGGGTCGGGCGGCGCCGTGAAGATATCGTAGTTACTACGGCGGACGATCCGGCTCACGACGGCGACTGCCAAACTATCTCCAACGAGTCAACAGCTCATCAAAGCGCAAAAAACAAAGAAAAAGTCCAATACCGGAATCGAAATCGACGATCGAGTCAGCTTATTCGGTCTTCCAGAACTGATGCTGACGGAGGTAGTCGAGGTTCCCTGGCGTGTACGAGAAGTTCTTGATCTTCTTGCTGACCGGCTGTTTCCAGATCCGCTGGACCGGCCAGATGAACGGCACTTCGTCCATCAGGATGTCCTGCATCTGGCCATAGAGTTCCTCCCGCTTGGACCGCTTGCCGGTCGAGCGTGCCTGGATGAACAGTTCGTCGTATTTCTCGTTCTTGTAGTACCCCGAGTTCCAGCCGGACGGCGGCCAGTAGTCGCCCCAGTAGCGAATCGCGTGGCCGTTCGGGTCGATGTAGTCGGGCCAGCCGAAGTAGTTGAGCACGTCGGCGTGAGCTTCCTGATCGACCAGCCGCTCATACACCTGCGACCATGGGATTTCGCCACGGTGTTTGATGTTGATACCCAGGTCATTTTTCCACTGTGCCGTCATCGCCTGTGCGATGTTGTTCGAGGTTGGGCCGGTCGAGGTGATCCACTCGAGTTCGCGGCCATCGTAGACCGATTTGTCGAGGAATTCCTTGGCCTTATCGAGGTCACGGCGGTACTGCCGATCCATGCTCGGCCAGTTAATGTCTGCCCACGGGCGGCCCCACGGTTTGGCGTTCTGCACCACGTTCTTAGCGACTGACTCATAGTCCGTCGCGTACGTCAACGCTTTCCGGAAGTTCACGTCGCTCGTCGGTTCACGCTGATTGTGCATGAACACGTAGTGGTTCTTCATCGACGGGCCGGCACTGTACATCCGGACGTTGTCACCCGCATCCACAGCGGCCTTCCGTTGCTGGAAGGTCAGCTCAGTCGTGAAGTCAACGTCACCCTTCCGGAGCTGTAGTTTGCGGGTCTGGGCCTCACGGACGATCTTCCGGCTGACCGTACCGAGGTTCGCCTTGTCCGGAATCGCGATGTTGTCCGATAGCCCATCGAGTTCGAACCGCCAGTTATCCTCCTTGAGCACCCACGTCGAGGTTTCGCCTTTCGTCCACTCGTCGTTTTGGAGCTTGTACGGGCCCGTGCCGTGGAGGTTGTTTTTGAAGTATTCGTGACCCTGGTTCTTCTCGTCCCAGTGTTCGTCGATCGCCGTCGGGTTCATGATCGACGGGATGACGAACGTCAGGGCGGCGGGGGCCGGACCGAACCCATCACCGCTCGCGTTGATCTGGACCTCGTAGTCACCGTTCTCCTCGATCGACTCGATCCAGCCGAACGGTTTTGACTGGCTCGCCTCAAGTTTCTTTGCGCGTTCGAGCGATCGTTTGACCGCATAGGCGTCCATCGGCGTGTCGTCCTCAAACGTGACGCCTTCCCGGATGGTGAACACCCACTCCCTACCGCCGTTGGCCGACTCCCAATCAGTCGCCAACATCGGCTTGATCGTGGATGGATCGCCCTTGGCATAGTCGACCA
>CAZWHR010000192.1:0-676 GCA_964633675.1 uncultured archaeon
CAGACGGGCAAGGACCTCGACGACCCGAACCGGCTGCGGTTCGACAACGACCAGTTCTACCTGAAGACCCAGCAGGAGATGCGCGCGGCGCTCTCCTCGATCCCCGAGCCGTTCGGGAAGCAGGCGATCCAGACGACCCGCAAGATCGCCGACGAGTGCACGTTCGAACTGCCGATGGGGGATCTGCTGATGCCCCACTACGAGATCCCCGACGAGTTCGGGGACGACATGGACGCCTACCTGCGGCACCTCACCTTCGAGGGGGCGAAGGAGCGCTACGGGGAAGTCACCGAGACCATTCGGCGGCGGCTCGACCACGAGCTGCAGATCATCGCCGAGATGGACTACTCGGGGTATTTCCTGATCGTGCAGGACTTCACCAGCGCGGCGCGTGAGATGGACGTGCGGGTGGGACCGGGCCGAGGCTCGGCCGCCGGAAGCGCGGTCTCCTACTGCCTGGGCATCACGAACGTCGACCCGATCAAGTACGACCTGCTCTTCGAGCGCTTCCTGAACCCGGAGCGCGTCTCGATGCCGGACATCGACATCGACTTCGACGACCGGGGCCGCTCGAAGGTGATCGACTACGTGGTCGAGAAGTACGGCCGAGAAAAGGTCTGTCAGATCATCACCTTCTGATCGATGGGGGCCCGCTCGGTGATCCGCGACGTGGCGC
>CAZWHR010000192.1:686-2542 GCA_964633675.1 uncultured archaeon
CCCTGCAGGAGGCCGACCGGATCGCCAAGATGATCCCCGAAGGCCCGGGGGTGAGCCTGGACGACGCGTTCGAGCAGGTCGACGAGTTCGAGGCGCTCAAGGACCACGAGGACGAGGAGATCCAGAAGCTGATGCACTACGCCCAGGTGCTGGAGGGCTCCCCGCGACACACGGGCGTCCACGCGGCCGGCGTGGTGATCGCGCCCGACGACGTCACCGACTACGTCCCGGTGGCGGTCGCCAAGCGCTCTAGCGAGGACGAACGGGTGGTGACGACCCAGTACGACGGGGACTGGATCGAGGAGTTCGGCCTCCTCAAGATGGACTTCCTCGGGCTCAAGACCCTCACTCTGCTGGAGGACACGGTCGACCTCGTAGAGGAGACCCGCGGCATCGAGATCGACCTCGACGAGATTCCCAAGGACGACGAGACCACCTTCGAGCTCTTCCAGCGGGGGGATACGACCTCGATCTTCCAGTTCGAGTCCGACGGGATGCGGAAGTACCTGAAGGAGCTGGAACCGACCAGCATCGACGATCTGATCGCGATGAACGCCCTCTACCGGCCGGGGCCGCTCCAGTACATCCCCAACTACATCGACCGGAAGCACGGCCGGGAGGAGGTCTCCTACCCCCATCCCATGCTGGAGGAGATCCTGGAACCGACGTACGGGATTCCGGTCTACCAGGAGCAGATCATGCAGATGGCGCAGAAGATGGCCGGCTACTCGCTCGGTCAAGCCGACATCCTGCGCCGGGCGATGGGCAAGAAGAAGGAGAAGGAGATGAAAAAGCAGCGGAGCGTCTTCGTGGAGGGCGCGCGCGAGAACGGCGTGGAGGAGGAGAAGGCCCACGAGATCTTCGACATGATGGCCGAGTTCGCCAAGTACGGCTTCAACAAGAGCCACTCGGCCGCCTACGCGTACGTGGCCTACCAGACCGCCTACCTCAAGGCCCACTACCCGGCCGAGTTCATGGCGGCGGCCCTCACCAGCGAGATGAACAGCACGGACAAGCTGGCCGAGGTGCTCGAGGAGGCCAAGCGGCCGGCGTTCCGCATCAAGCCCCCCTCCATCAACCGCTCGCAGGCCCACTTTACGGTCGAGGACGGGGACATCCGGTTCGGGCTCGGGGCCATCAAGGGGGTCGGATCGAGCGCGATCGAGTCGCTGCTGTCCGCCCGCGAGGAGCACGGCCCGTTCGAGACGCTATACGGGATGTGCGAGAATCTGGACCTTCGCTCGGTCAACAAGAAGACCCTCGAGTGCCTGGCCGAGGCCGGCGCCCTGGACGATCTGGAGGGCCACCGGGCGCAGTTCATCGAGGCGATGGACGACGTGGTTCGCCACGCCCAGCAGGTTCAGGCCGATAAGGCGCAGGGCCAGAACTCGCTCTTCGGCGAAGCCGGCGAGCAGGACGCCCTCGCGGAGCCGAGCCTCCCGTCGGTCGATCGGTGGAGCAAGTCCAAGATCCTCAAGCAAGAACGAGAGCGCACCGGCTTTTACGTCTCCGGCCATCCGCTCGATGATTTCCGGGCGGAGGTCGAGGCGATCGCCTCGATGGAAATCGCCGACCAGGACGAGGTGGACGAAGGCGAGGAGCACCGGCTCTGCGGAATCATCACCGACGTCAACCGGCGCACCACCCGCAACGGGAAGCCGATGGCGTTCGTCAGCCTCGAGGACTTCACGGGCCAGGCGGAGATCGTCTGCTTCAGCCGGGTGCTCGACCGGTACCAGAACTACCTGGAGGTCGACGAGGTGGTGATGGTTCGGGGTGAGACCGACAAGCGCGGCAACCAGCTCAACCTCAAGGCCCGCGAGATCGCGCCGATGTGGAAGGTGCGCGAGGAGTAC
>CAZWHR010000193.1:0-2540 GCA_964633675.1 uncultured archaeon
TTCTGCCGGAGGATACCCCCTCACCCTTCAGACACAAAAAACGGTACACTACCCGAACGTTATGAATGGAGTGCACCCAGTTGCTTCCCAACGATGACCCGCAAGGGTTGAAATCTTAGACTTGCAATCTTGATACTACCTCTACAGCCGGTAACGACAAGACCCAAACAGACGAAAGGGACTGTGACCCTTATGGACAATCTTCTGGGATTTATCCACACTTCTGGAC
Organism: uncultured archaeon; assembly: GCA_964633675.1. Classification (GTDB taxonomy): domain Archaea; phylum Nanohalarchaeota; class Nanosalinia; order Nanosalinales; family Nanoanaerosalinaceae; genus JAXINT01. Next base: position 230 of record CAZWHR010000193.1, read on the forward strand.
AACTCAAGAAACGAAAACGAAATGGTTGGCTCATAAAGGACGTCAATCCTCAGCATACCGAGTCAATAGCTGATCATATTTTTCGCACTACATTGCTGTCCTTCGTTCTTTCGAAACACCAAGATGGTGATTTAGATACCGATAAATGTATCAAGCTTGCCCTCATCCATGATTTGCCGGAGGCGATATGTGGTGATATCACCCCTCATGATGATGTGTCACACGCTGATAAAGTAACCCAGGAGACAAAAGCTATGACTGAGTTGACAAGGCTTCTTAATGACTCTGAGCTTCATGCTTTATGGCAGGAATATGAATCTCAGGCAAGTCCAGAGGCACGTTTTGTCAAGCAGATTGATAAATTGGAAACTCTAATACAAGCTGTAGAGTACAGCAAACTCGATGATCTAGATGAATTGGCTAAAGATTTTGATTTCAAGGAATTTTGGGAGTGGGCAGATAAGGGTATTGATAATGGGTATCTGCGAAGCATTATGAATTCGCTGGACACATGATAGTCACATATGATAAGCATGTTGCGTAGGACATTTCCTAAACCACTGAATGCCGCAAGAGTCTTTTTATCACATTCATGGGAAGATATTCATTATACAGACTATTTATATACATACTTATCGCAGTACTTCTCTGTATATTACGACGCCTCTAATATGCTTGTTGGAGATTATAAAATTCCAGAGGATGAAATTTTTGACTCAGATGTATTTCTATTCACGGCTTCTAAGCACTCGTTCGGTCGGAGTTCTAATGCCTTGAAAGAACTGAATTACGCACGTAACCTCGGAAGCAATCACCAACCGCTAATAGCGATCGTACAATTGGACGATTTTGATATTCCTCCACAATATACTGCTAGTCGTTACTTAAGTTTCCGCTGGCACAAGCGAAGGCAAGATACCAATCAAATTATTGCTGAGATTTCAGAGCAACTATTCCAAACAGGCGGTCTCGATATTGTAAGAACTCATGCCGGCCCTCTTATTGTAGGTGGAGAGAGATCTGACGTAATCTTAGAACATCTGACATCACCGTACTATCATGATCGAGGCCTGTATATGCTAAACGCACCTTATAAAGCCTTTGAAATGAATAATTTAGTACATGTCATTAATAAGCAGGATAATGGTACTCAACGTCAGATTGCAGATGAATTTCTTCGAATTTTCGTAGAAAAGTACAAAGAGCATTACTTTAGTCCTGCACGGCAAAATTCTATCATCCTCCTCGCTAAAACACACATATATGACGATGAGGCTTTGCTCACAGATATTAAGCGACGTATACCGGACTATAATGAACCTTTCCTTTATAGGGGATTCCACATCGCACTGGGATTAATGGGCGGCCACGAAGAAGTTAGGGATTATGCACTATCATTACTGACAGAAAGGAAATGCAGTAAAAAGTGGAACATGCAGCAGAAAATTAACTACTGGTTCCATGTAGCCTATTATGGAGGTATTTACCCAGCTGTTTATCAGCTACGCGAAAGTATAATACATCTTGCACCAGTAGAGCTTCTACCGTTAAACGTATACACGTTGGGAGATTTATCTGATGAAGCGAAAGATATTCGCCTTATCGAATGTCAACGGGATGCACTGACTGAACAATGTGATGTTCCAGAGGCGATAATCAGTGACACAGTGAAGAGAATAAAGCTAAGACGCGCAGCACTGTTCACCTAACTATGTATCGCTCGTTGGCTCTGTAATCATCAACATGTTCTTAGGCGAGGATTCCAATTGATACATACAGTTATTCATCCTCGCGAAATCACCACACCTCCCACCACGTCACGATCCGGATCTGCTCCGGACTCCGCAAGACGATCACCGTGCCCGGACACCTCACCGTCTTGCTGTAGGAGTGCGCCAGCGGATCCTCGACGCCGGCGTTCCTGAATGCCTTCAGTTTTTTTGGAAAGATCGCCGCGGTGAAGTTCGAGTCGTTTGAAGGTCGCCCGAGAAGGATCCAATTTCGTCGCTCGAATCGGACCCACCATGTGAACGACGTTCACTCATCGCCGGGGAGCTTGTGGGGAGCGGGCCACAGCCTGCGGACAGTCTGCGGCGACCTGAGAAAGCCGCGTCTAGAGGCAATCGAGGCGATTGGAGGTGAGGGAGATCGAGGCAGGATGTGGCGTCGGTGGGGTCAAGTTGTGGGCTTGATCCCGAGCTCAATGCCGTACTCGTCGCAGTAGCGCTTCAGCTTGTCGGTGAAGACGGCGCCGCGCGTCGTGCGGACCTGGCCGCGGAGGTATTCGTCCTTCACCTCGGAGAGGCAGCGG
>CAZWHR010000194.1:0-2536 GCA_964633675.1 uncultured archaeon
GAGTACGCCGTCGAACACGCCGACTGGCTGTTCGGCGAAACCACGGATCGCGCCGACGTCGAATTCAGCTAACGTTTGGCGGGGCCCGTCGACTTGAGGATATCGTCGGTCCTGACAGGGATTAGGTACGTGATGATACTCCTAACGTGACAAATAACAGATATAATAAAATCGCCGAGACAGAGAGAATCGATTCAGCATTGCGGATTGTTAGCTTTCGGTTATTGGATACAAGATTTCATGCAATTGCCTCAGGATCAAATTGGTGGCGCCATGGGTGAAATAACGCGAGCCACGACAAAAATCAGGAATGTCAAAAGCGTGAATCCGCAAACTACTCCAAATTGAGAGTCAAAATCTCTCGGATAGTCCACCGTTCTCAGCGCCTCGTTCACAGTAAATGCTTCCCAGAAGTTGCCATCATATTTGTAGATCGTGGCGATGACTGGGATAGATTGGACCTCGATTTGTTTGCGGTATATCTCTTCTTTCTCGGTGTCTTCCGTTGTTTGAAGACGTTCAACCTCTCCATCAGAATTCGATATGAGTCGTTCCGGGATGGATTTGTTCTTGTACTTTGTCTCTTCGAGTGATTTGTACTCTCGTTCAAAAATTTCATAAGCAATTCGCGTGCCACTCCCAGCACAGTCGCTACAGGTTGTCTGCCCACTTCCGGAACACGTAGAGCATGTCAAAGTTCCAGAACCATTACAGTTTCTACAGGGATTGCCTGCTTTTCCTTGGCAGTTTGTACAGGTGACCGATCCCGTGCCATTACAATGAGAACAAGAGACGATACCGTTTCGACAGTTGGAACACCGTCGATCTTTTTTGATTTTTCCGTGTCCACCGCATTTCGGACATTCGAACCCTTTTTGTGTTTCACCACTCCCATTACAGACGCCACAAGAAACCTTCTTTCGGACGACTTCAGAACCGCTACACTTTGGGCAGGTCCGTTCACCGTCGCCGCCACAGTCGCCACACCGAAGCGACCCAGCCGTCCCACACTTCTGGCAGGTCTCAACTTGGTTTCCATCGCATCGTCCGCATTGCTGCTTTCCCCGGCCGCGACAGTCAGCACAGGTCGTTTGCCCCTCGCCGTGACATGTGGTGCACTGGTGACTGTCTACGGAATTCGGGAGCAGATAGCGATACGTTTGGTTCGAAAACTCCTCCGGGGCATTGCTCTCAATATTCGAGACATCTGTTCGAAGCCCCTGTTTTTTCTCTCTAAATGTCGGTTTTGGATCTTCCTTTGATATTTTCTGCTCGTCTATAACTAAGAATCGGTGAATCACACGGAGAGGGCGAAAAGAGCCCGTGAAAGCAATGGTAGCCCGAGCTTGAAGATCGTCAAGCGCATCCCACTTCTGCTGTTCAATTCGTTCAATCATCGCTTCGGCTTTGCTGTCAGCAACTTCCTCACCTTGATCGGGATCGACATGGAGTTCACTAAAATTCGTATCAGTAGATTGGGAGGTTTGTCTTTCCAGAGCGTCGTCTGTTTTGACGATGTAGCCATTCGTTGCAAGTCCGATGTAGAAAATCGCCGCCCCACCAGTCAGCCACATACCCAGTTGAAAGTCGAATACTATAGCAAGGGGTACGGCAGGGTTTAGGAACAGAATTGCAAAAATGAACGTGAGAATGAGTCTCCGATGCAGATCTTTTCCGGCACTCCACAAGTGTAGATTTGAAAAAATAACGATTGATACGAGTATGAGAACTGGGAATGATAGCATCATTCCGACGGTTAACCAATCCATCATGGACAGTTGAAATAGGGAATTAAATCGCTCTGAGAACAGAGAAAGCGGAACTGTTAGCACGATCATCTCAGCAAGGAACAACAGGAGATAGATCGGAGTCACTAACAGAGAGATTAAAAGGCGCGGTCCAACCCCAGGTAGGGGTTCAAAAGCTGTATGATATACTGGATTGTCTCGCTTATCCACATCCATACTTAGATAATAGAGAGGAAATACTGCGGCAAGTGGTATCAAAAACAGCGCATACAACAGCGAATTGATCCGTTGGGGAAGTGCATTACGAAGTTTATTACTGGGTGGGGCGACAAGGTGCGGAAGGTTTATTGTTGACATGTAGTTAGCACACTCTCTAAATCAGATTTCCCATGCATTAGGATATATTTGTACCTCCTCAAATATCATGTGTGATAATATGCTGTTTGTATTGACTGGCAGTCAACTCAAGCAGAAGTTGAATCCATGGGCCATGTTTGAGGGCTCGAAAACAGGTTGCTCAAGCTCTCTAATATACTAGACGTTATTCTATATGGCAACTTACTAGGAAGTGAAGCGGGGTTGTTTGGTTGTGCAAACGAAACTCGCCCGCTTCACCGAGAAGATCGTGGCCGTTGCTCAAAAAGCCGTCGCTGGAGCGCCAGCACCAGCTGTCAAGCGAGGCGAAGGTGGGTATGCTGATTGGGTCATCGTCTCGATTCACGCCCTCCGAGAGTATCTCGATCAACCGTATCGACGGTTGATGGAAATCCTGTACGAAATGCCTCGTA
>CAZWHR010000195.1:0-2535 GCA_964633675.1 uncultured archaeon
GTTATAATATTATATTAATAGGGCGATAGAAGGAAGGAAAAATTTTAATAGCCAATATAGAGATATTTTATAAATTTATAGAGTTATAATAATGTATTAATAGGATAAAATAGGAGATTTAAGATTAAAAGTAAAACGAGGTCCGAGCATTTAAACGTTTTATATCTGAAGCCAAAAACAGGTGATAGAATGGGAAAACGCAGAGAAAGTGGCAAAGTAGCTATACCCGAGTCAGATACGGATGTAGATACAGATAGCGCAGTTGTTAGGAAGGAAAAAAGAAAGAAGTCTAAACTACATCCCAGCTTTCTCGAAACTCATAGTTATCTCAGGAACTCACTGAAGCATCTTGACGAAATAGACCGGAATCTCAGAGAGATGCGAGGCGGAAAAGTAAGAGATGAGGAAGATGTGGTTATAAGAAGATCAATAACGCCAAAAAGAGATTCTGTATCCTCCAGAGAGCTCACAGACAGCAAAGAATACAAGAAGAGAAGGATAAAGAACAAGGCTATAAACAAGGTTAAACAGGATCTGCGCCGGAAAGGCTATTCAAACCAGTTTTTATGGGATCATCATGAGGTTATAGAGAAAAAAGTTGAGGAGTTCCTTTCAAAATAATTTATCTCCGACCATTTAATATTCCTACCTTGCCTGTGGCATCAGATTTATATAAAAGGAAGTTCAAAAATGTTGATAACGAGGAATAGAATCATATGGTAGAATTTGAAGTAATAAAGAGCAAGGAGATAAATTTCGGTAAAAACGATTTCATAGAAGTTGCAAGGAAGAAAGCCGTATCTGACGATGGAGAAAATGAATTTCTGGCGCTTACAAGGGGCTACTACGATAGGAATGATGACAAGAGGTACAAATCCAACTTCTCCATACCTAAGGATAGGGATGTTCTAGATTTCATAACCGAACATCTTCCAGAGATGATGGAAGAGGAATAATAGTAATATTCCTCTAATTGCCCTTCAGAGGGTTCTTCCTTCTCTTCCTGGCCAAGTCGCGACGTTTTTCCTTCTTCTTTCTAACAAGTTCAGACATGTTGTCCAAGACTTCATCAACGGTGTTCTGAAGATCCCATCCATGCTTCGAGACCGTGGTTATCCCTAACCTAGAGTATAGCTTTCCATGAATCGAAAACTTGTGCTCAGTCCCGTCCCTTTTATACTGCTTTATGTGCAGAGTCAGCTCTTTAGGGTTCTTAAGGACACGTCCTAGGCCGCCCTGCAGCGATTTCTCCACCTGTTCGTGAACCATCGCCTTCTTTCCATCGGACTCCAGACCCACAAGGTTCACCAGCATCATGTCCTTTGATTCGAGGTTCGTCATAAAATCGACTATGTCCTTAAGTGTGAGTATGCCTTGAGGATGTCTCTCCTCATCCACCAGTATTACCTCCCTCCAGTCCTCCTTGGCCATCCTCTTAACGGCATCATTTATAGCCATCCGATCATTGCTGAGGACAGGAGGGTCAGTTCTCATTATCTCTCTGCAGTCTATCTCTCCCATCTCTTCCTTCTCCCCCTTCACGTCTCCATGGTCCATCTGTTCCTTCGGTATCATCGTCCTTGAGAGTTCAAGGCCGGAAATTATTCCTGTAACCTCCTCCTCAGAGTTCAGAATAGGAATCCTAGAGATAGCATAGTCCCTCATGAGCTCTGGAACCCTCTTGTGAGGCTCGTCCTCCTTTAGGGATATTACCTCAGTATTCATAAGGTCACGTACCTGCAGACCCTCCAATTCCTCAATCCCTTCTATGATAGAGTGTGTTATCTCTTCGTCTCCTATAACTCCTTCAAGCTTGCCTTTATCGAGCAGGACAGATTTCTTAAAGCCCGAGTCCCTTCTCAGGCCTGCCAGCTCCACTAGGTTCATATCAGGATCCGCTTCAGGAGGCTGCCTCATCAATGTACTCACATTTATCTCTGCAGGGTCTCCCCTTATCTTGCGTAGGATGTCCTCATATCTCAACATGCCCTTGAACTTTTTCCCATCCACTACCGGTAGCTCCCTCAAGTTGTTCTTCTTCATCAACTCCTTTGCCTGGGACACTTTCTCGTCCGGATGTATTGACGGGGAATCTCTGTTTGCTATATCTTCAGCAGTTATCTCGGTAATGGATTTCATCCTCTCTCACCTACCCAAAAGTTTGAGAAGCGGAAGTTTTAAAGGTTTTGTAGCACCCTATAGGTTGATCTTTATGAAGTCACCTTGGCTTTTTTATTCCTGGAAGTGTAATCTGGTTGTAGATTATGGAATATTTTATTCATCCCAGTCTTGACGAGAAGTTCTACAAGGATCAGATACATAGAGTGGTGGCAAAGCTAAAGGCAGAGGAAGCCGCAGAGTTCACATTTCTTGTCATGAGAGGTGAGAAGGACTGCGGAAAGATGTCGGATATAGCTGAAGTTCACGAAGATGTCATAAGAGGAGCATGCGAGAACAACGCGCCATCCAGCTTTGGTACTACAGAAGGAGACTACATACTGTTGCTGGTGGATAAGGAGTTCCTTCAGGAGAACG
>CAZWHR010000196.1:0-2531 GCA_964633675.1 uncultured archaeon
AATTCCACCTACGAGGTCACAACCCCGCAGGACACAGGCTCCGGCGCCGCCGTGTTCCGGGACATCGAATTTCGAAACGCCCTTGACAAAAGTGGGCTCCACAACGCCAATGCAAAGGACAAGGACGGAAATGGCGCCGTTGATTTTCTGGCCAATGACGGATCGACGGGGCTTTCCGAGAACGCCATTAAATTTATCCCCATAGCCGGTGAAATCGCGGGGGAGGACAACGATCTGGAGGTGTCGGGAAACGATCGGATCCGATGGGGGCAGGGAGCGGCGCTTCGAAAAGACGCTTCCGGGAACACCGTCGGTTCTTACGAAACCCTGCAGTCGGCCGTGGACAACGCCGCCTCCGGCGACATCATCACCCAATCCGGAAACAACAAATTCTCCGGATTTGACCTGAGCGGGAAATCCGACGTAACCGTAAAAGGGGTGATGGTGGAGGGCAACATCACCGGGGACGCGGGCAACAACACTCTCGTGAATGTGGTGGTGGTGGGCGGCAACACCATCGGGGACGGCACGGACGTGGGAAATGTGTACAACTGCCTTGTGAAAGACGGTTCGATTAACGCCTCCAATGATGTAAAGAACAGTGTCACCGTAGATACGGACGACTCCGGTGGGCATGCCATTACCAGTGACGGCACGAGTTCGAACAACGAAACAAACATGGTGGATACGGCTCTTTACGGGTACTGGCCGTTTGAAGACGGATCGGGTTCGACGGCTACTGATGAGTCCTCCTTCTCCAATAATGGCACACTGATCAATTCTCCCACGTGGTCTTCGGACGTTCCCTCGGCCATCGGATTTTCAAATTCATATTCATTGAATTTTGATCGTCCCGATAACGATCACGTGGAAATTACCGGTCACCCCGTGGAATCAAACTCATTAACAATTTCCGCGTGGGTAAAAATCTCCGCTAAGTCATCCGACGACTACGAAGTGTTCTCAATCGGGGATTACGTGGCTCTCCGGGGAGTGACTTCGGGAGGTGTGGGACGTGGATTTTACTATAACGGGAGTTCGTGGAACTCGACCGATTTTTCAACGGCCATAGATGACGGAAACTGGCATCACATCGCTTATGTTATGGACAATCCGGACGATACACAAAAAGTATACGTGGATGGCAGTTTAGAAAACACAACATCATACACCGTTGATGTGGCCTTTAACGGGGATCTTGGTGCAAACACCTACGTGGGGAAACACGGGAACGGTGGAGGACGCCACTGGGATGGACACATTGACGACGTGCGAGTCTTTAGCAGTCCCCTTTCAGCCTCGGAGATTAAGACCCTTGCCGACGGGAATAAATTTTCCGGAACGGCATTCGTCGACATTGAGAACAACGATTTCCATCTGACGGAAGCGGCGGAGGTCCTGATTGATGAGGGAGGTTCGCTGAGTTCGGACACCGATACGGATTTTGACGGAAATCCAAGGGGATATGAAAACACGAATCAGAGTTCCTACAGCAGTTTTGACGTAAAGATTCAGAATCCCAACAGCAAGGACACCCCGGCGGCCGGAGATGTCTATTATATTGTGATGAAACCGGGGGCTTACACGCTGGATGGGAGTATCCCGGTGGAGGCGGGCACAAAATCTGTTTCCGGTGTGAATCACAGTGGAAGTTGGGGCACCGGTGCAATGGCGTCGGTCACCTATTCAAATTCTTATTCCTCTCCGGCGGTCCTCGGCCAGGTGATATCATCGAACTCGGGCAACTGGCAGGCCTTCTGGAGCCGGGACGATTCCGGGAAGGGAACGGCTCCCGGTACGTCGGATAACACCATATACGTGGGCAGACATGTCGGGGAGGACTCGGACACGAGCCGCACCGATGAAAAGGTGGGGTATATTGTGATCGAAGGGGGATCGGGAACCATCGACAACAACAGCGTCTCCTGGACCGCGGGACTTGGAAGTGATACGGTCGGAGGAGTCGACAGCAGTCCTCCTTATAATTACGACATATCTGGATCCATAACGGGAACCAGCATGGCAGTGGTGACCCAGGAAGCTATGGATGGGGGAAATGGTGGCTGGGCGGTTCTCTACGGGAGCAATCCGCTGGACAGTGACGTTCTGGACCTGGCCATTGACGAAGATCAAATCGGGGACAGCGAACGTGCTCATACGGACGAAGAGGTGGGATACTGGGCGTTTGACAGCACAGGATTCAAAATTTACGACAGCAGCGATAACTTCATTGGGGAAGCCGGCAAAGTCTCAAATGTGGGGAACTCTTACCAATCGGTAAGCCTTCAGCAATCTTATAGCGATCCCGTTATTGTCACCACATACAACCTTCCGTCCGATTCGGATTCTCCTGTTGTTACACGCGTACAATTATCACAGTGGGATATCGGGCCGGACGAGTATCACCCCAACGCGAAACCGGAGCCCAGTCTATCCGTGCCGGATTCGGGCACAAACTGGACGGAGGTCGGCGAAGTGGAGAAAATTGCCAGGGGTGCCGCCCAGTGTTTTCTGGTCCCGTACGTGAAGTC
>CAZWHR010000197.1:0-2521 GCA_964633675.1 uncultured archaeon
GATAGGTCCATATCTAAAAGTTCAACCAACTACCATATATCCCTATCTCCAGCTTGTTGAGGGGTTCTACCTCCGGCGAGCGCGACGCAATACGGAGACACTGCCGGGAATCGTGGAGATGCTTCTCGAAGTCGCTCTGGAACAGCGGCCCCATCAGACTGCGCCGGAATATCGCGGGTGAGAGTCGACCGCGACAGCGAGTTCTCAATTCATGTAATAGACCTTACTATATCGACTGTAGTATGGGAAGCCAGGCCGTCGTCGTGCTCTGTCCGGCTGTCGGGAGGATCTTCGATCACTCTCCGTTCACGGCCGGGGGAGATCACTTCGCCCTCTCTCTGGAACCCACCCTCAGGCAAGTAGCCTGAAACTGCCATAGAGTTCCTGTGTCGCCTTCTTCGAGATGTGGAAGTTCAAGCTGTTGACGATCACCGGTTTGCCGGCCAGGTCTTCGTTCAGTGCGGCAACTTCGTCGAGATACCCCGATGGTCGCGTTTCGACGAGGGGCACCGATACCCGACTCCCTGCTCGCGTGGCTCGATTCCGCTGGTAGGTGTCTACGAACTCCCGGCGTCGGAGATCCGAGACGTCATCGGCCTCGAGACTCGCTCGACGATGACTGGGGGGGAACTGCTCGATACGCGTCTGATGACGGTGCCTCTCACCTTCTTCGACCGCTAGAGCAACCCGAGCGGACCGATCCCGTCGACAAGGACTCGACGAACACTAGAGACTGATCATCGGTACGGCCTTGGCGCTGTCACAGTGCTCAAAGCCGGACTCACCCCGTGAATGCATGCGCTCTTTGAGACTCCCTGCGGCGAGAACTTGGACCAGTCATCCGGCTTCTAAAGAGTACAGCGAGAGTTCCACGGGTCACCTGACCCGTGGGTGAATCGCGTACGCTCGTCGTCATAATCCCATAGTTTGATTATATGTTGGTTCGTCAATTCAGGTAGGAACTCACCGTTAACAACCTCTCAAAACCCACGCACTGGAATATGGTAAGACGTGGTGAGACTGGTGGTGTCGAGCCATCGTAAAGTGGCTGACCTTCACGGACACGAAAGACGTGTTCGGGTGTTACTGGTTCCACGCGACCGAACGGGAGCGCGAAGGGAATTAAAGATTCGCACGCTTTACCGCCCGATTATGGGCGTGACGCGCCTCTGCGAACGCCACGGGTCACCCGACCCGTGGTACTTTACGTATATCCCTTCTTGGCCGCCCGAGCAGAACCACAAAGATCAGATGAAGACGTTTTGATGAACCAAGACTACCATTCAGGGTATACTCGACACGTCACACCTTCCGAACTAATAATAAATATATTATATTCTCATAAGCCATTTCTTGAACACTGCGCAATAACATTCACCCGACATAAGCAGAATAGAATTTTGCATACTTGCTGTTCGGTGACCAGTTGCCGATAAATGTTCTTGAAGCAATAAGAACTATACCCATCGGTCCAATCAATGGGATAACATGAGCACCGACAAGGACTCCAAATCGTACCCCCAGTCGATCCGGCACAAGCAGGTTCTGGAAACTGCGGAGGACCATCCGGACGCCTCGATCGACGAGATCGCCGCGATGGTACCGAGTGCGACGCCCGACCTGGTCGAGCAGGTGTTCGAAGAGTACGGCGATCCAGCGACCGACGAGGACGCGACGGAAGGTCAGACTTCAGACGAAACAGAGACAGAAAGCGACGCCCCCGACGCGACTGCGCCCGAGCCCGCAGGGTCGGACAACCCCCCCACCCCGACCGACGAACCGGCCTCGGCCGAGGCGACGACGCCTGAGGATGACGGGCTTTCGGGCGAGGAACCGACTCCCGACGCCGAGGGAGCGCCAGAGGAGGACGGCCACAGTAGGACGGATGAATCGACGGAGCCCACCACGGAGGGGACCGAGGACACCGAGACGGACGACAGTGCAGACGAGAGCCCGGTCGACGACCTCCCCACCCCGGAGACGCTCTCGGAGAAACAGCGCGAGGTGCTGGCACTCGTTGCAGAACGGCCCGAGGCGACTCAGCAGGAGATCGGTGACCAACTTGGCGTCTCGAGTGCGACCGTGAGCAACCGCGTGAACAGCATCGAGGGGTTCGACTGGAGCGCCCGCGAGACGCTCGTCGAGCAGGTGTTCGACGAACCGCCGACGGCGGCCGTCACGACGGATGGTGGACCAGCGGTCGAAAGCACCTTGACCGAGCCAGAGCAGCCCGAATCTACGGATACCGGGCAGTCGAAATCGACCACCGCGGACGAAGACCAGGACGAGACAGACAGTCCCGATCCGACGGCCGAAATCGAGGACGAGCTCGCCCGGATCAACGAACGACTGGCTGCCCTCGAAGCGGCCGACGAGCAGGAATCAAGCAGCGAATCCGCGGGCACCGACTCCGCCTTTGCCGATCCCGCGCTCGTCCACAAAGTCGCCCACGCCTGTCTGGACTCCGACGCCATCTCGGAGGCCGAGGAGCTGCGTATCTTCGAGGAACTGCTGGAGTGAG
>CAZWHR010000198.1:0-2517 GCA_964633675.1 uncultured archaeon
TCAGTAATATTTGAGCCTGTTTTACAAGATCATTCATCGAACCGATGACCGAGCGATTCAGGGCCTTGCTGAAGCAGCATGTACCCGATGCGGGAACGATTACTTCCTCAAATATACCATCAAACCCGTTCTCCTGAAGCATCTCACCCAGATGACGCATACCCCTTTTCAAAAATATATTCTCATTCGTGATCCCCCGCCCGAACAGGACGACTGAATAAAGAGCAGCCGTGTTCGTGAGCAAGATATACTCCGTTCGATTCGCCCGGAACAGATGAGCCGACCAGTCCAGATAAGGGTTATCATGCATGGCCTTTTTTTCGTCCGGAGACACGTGAATCTTCTTTCCCAGCTTGCCCGATACCCTGATAATCATTGACGTGTTATCCATGAAATCTATTTTTTGAATTTTTGGTGTTGTCTTACGGCTGTCGGCCATCGGCTACAGTCTGCTTTTCTCTTGATCTTGATCATAATCATAATCTTAATCGACGGTCCACAGGACCGTTCTGGATGAGATGATGAAGGATCGATCCTGCCAAACGTAACACAGGCATTCTTGTCTGTGAACAGAAACAACCGCGGACAGAAAAGTTTGTGTTACCTTCTTTATCCCACGTAGTTCACATGAATTTTCTGCAACGAATTGCAGGAACACTTCTTCCAACTATTCATTTCGGTGCTTTTTCTGATTTTTTAGTGCGAGGATGAATTGTCCCGGAAGCTGGTCGAATGTTTCGAACAGGTCGTCCAGATTTTGAATGTTGCGTTTCAATTTCAGGACGTCCGAGCTTCGCCGTAATCCTTTAAGAAATAGATCATGACTTTTTGAATAACAATGGCCGAAGGCGGCGTGAAAATTATCTCCCCGGAGCTGAGAAAACCCCGTCGGGTCCGAGTGGATCAGCATATTCAGAACATCATTTGTTTCAACATATAATTTTCTCCCTTCGTCACCGAGGAACTTTTCAGCTCGTGAACGAGCAGAATCAATCCCCGACCAGTGGCGAAGATCTTTTGGATCATTTTTTCTGGAATATTTTTTCCAGTACTTGTTGAATTTATTTTTAACCTTTTCATGTTCTTCATGCTTATCAATTAAATTTTTTGCCTGTTTAAAAAATGGGGTGTCATGGTTCTTCTCTCCGATATTGTTCACAACCTTTTTCGCCGATGAATACCGTTTTATATCCGGGTAGTTCAGATAACGTTCCACCCAGTTTTCGCTTTTGTCTTCCGTGATAAGGTAAAGATCCAGATACAGTTCAAAGAGGGAACGAGTTCCGGCGGCTGCCGCCTGGAGGTCTTCCACCCAATCCAGTTTCGCCAGGGATCGGATCCACGCGATCATGCGAAAAAGGATGTTCCCTGTAACCGATTGTTTGTCCGAAAGATCTTCGAGTTCCCTGAGAACAGGAAATATACGACGGGTAATCTTTTCAGAAAGCTCTTTCAAAGCGGAGTAGAAAGCGTTAGCTTGTTCCTCCATCGTTAAATCAATATCATCTGATATTTCCCGGAGCTCTTGAATATCGTTTGTAGAATAATTCACCGTGTTCTCACTTATTTTACCGGGATGTTTCAAGAGACCGGCTTTTATATCAATGCGATCATATGGCACGATGGGGCGTTTGGCACGCCCATCCGTGACAAATTGTACAATTTCATATTCCTCCAGTAATTTCAGGTCTTCGTGGACCTCACGTAATCCCCGGTCGATCGTTCGGGCGAGATCACGTATGCTATCCGGGGAATGCTCCTGAATTTTTTCAATGAGAGCCAGCCGTTTCTCCGTAAAGATGTTCCTCAGTTTCGCGGGATCCTCGAAGTTGATCACGTGAGGAACCTGCTTTCCTTCCGTTGCTTTACGAAGCCGTTCTTTTGATTCCCGCTGATATTCCTCCGGTGGGACGGATTGAATCACAAGTGTCCGTCCCTGTTCGGAGGAGACGTGGTTGTATTTTTCGTTCATTTCGTTCACGGTATTTCTCTACCTCCTTTAGAAAAGTATCGTAAAGAGCCATCACATCCCCTTCATATTCGATGGCTTGTATTTCCTCCCGCCCCTTCCGGAAATCATGTTTATGAAGCATCCATCCCTCTCGTTCATGCGTATTGTCGTAGCGCAGAATGGTTTTATCCTCCCGGTCCAACCCCGGATCGTAATACTGAAAACGCACGAGAATATTTTCTCCATAACGTGGATCCTCCGGTACTTCATAGGCAACCGCAAAAATACGCGAACCGTCTTCGAACTGAATTTGATCCTTGAAAATCTCTTCTGAGGCCATATATCCTTCCCCTCCTGATTATCCTTTTACGTTTGTATTATACCCAAACAGTAGTAAGATAACAAATTTTCCTCACGTAAAGAATATGGAATCTTGATTTCACATCTCCTCTCCTCCAGTCCTCCGCTCCTCTGCTGTTTAATCTCTTGATCTTTATCGTTATCGTTATCTTGATCTGCTGTTTGTTGTTTTTTGGTCTTGCCTATAGCCCATCACCCACCGCCTG
>CAZWHR010000199.1:0-2514 GCA_964633675.1 uncultured archaeon
CGAACCCGAGCGTCCTGAACACGACTGTCCTTTCGAATTTTGCATACATCGACCAATTGTGGGTGGTTTCGGGACTCTTGGGGATCTGCACAGTTCCGGTTGTTCGCGAGGAACTCGAACACGGCGTTGATGATCATCCATATCTTCAGGCAGCACTCGATACACTCGACAGTGAGATTCCAGTCGCGACGATTTCGGCCACAGTCGCAAATAGAGAAGCGGTTGTCAGTGACCATCTTGATCCCGGCGAGGCACAGGCGATCGCCTTGGCGGACGTACACGACGGTCGCCTGCTCACCGACGACGGAGATGCCCGATCATTTGTGAAAGAACAGGGTGTGACCGTTGTCGGGTCGGTTGGCGTGCTTCGAGCCGCGATTGATGCCGGGAAGATCGATGAAGCGACAGCTGACGAGTGGTTGTCGACCTGGATCGACAATATCGACTACTACGTTCCGTATCGAATGATCTCGGAGTATCGATGAGGAACTCGCTCGGAGTTCGAAACGCCGGATTAGTGTGATCGTGAAAACGTGGCTATCCCATGAGTTGACTCGACAGACCGCTCTCTGAAGAGAGCAAATAACGGTCCTGAAAAGGATCGAGGCGCGTGACCAGCGTATCGACGACCTCACTAGTTTCCGCACGGGTACGAAGATGCAAGGATGACTGGCGACCGCTTTCGCGTCAAGTTCGACCCCGATCCGACGTCACTGTGGCGAGATATCGTCGGAGCGGACAGGATGATTGCCGAGTTCACAGCGGGGATTAACCCTGCAATCGGGCTTGATCAGGACCATCTCTGGTTCGTTGGGGACGACGAGGATTACTGGGACAGCGACAGCAAATATCAGTGCCCGCAGGAGTACGATGAGTCACTTGGTGGCGACCCAGTGGTGCGTACCGAGCGGATCGAGAACGCTGGCGATGTGACGATCGGCGAGATGATTCGACAGCTCGGCCTTGAACAGTACGGCCGCTCCTGATATCTCTACGACTACGGCGCCGAGTGGCGTTTCTACGGCATTCTGAAAGAGGTCCTCAGCGAGGAACCATGTGATACAGAGCCAGTGGTCGTGAAAGAGAAGGGCGACCCGATCGACGATCAGTACGATCCACCGAGAATCAATGAGAGGGTCTCACCGCTCCCCGACCCGCTCGGTGCAGTGCTTCCAGAAACCGCTGTGCCAGTCGCGGATTTCCGTGAATTAGGAGAGCGTGAGAGTATCGTTCACGTCATGCCGCTACTCAGTCTCGGATCAGGGTTTGGGGCGGTCTGCGAGCGGTTCGCGATTCAGTACGAGGATACAGGATACGGCTTCGAAAACTTCCAGCCGGGTTGGCAGACCGTCGAGGAAGTCGACGGAGCAAACCAGACCGAAGAAGAACTCCTCGAAGCTCTTGCGGACGCAGTGCGGGACTGGCACGCTGAAATTGCGGAAATCTCTAGTGCAATGTCCGGACAGCACGTTGACGAAGAGACTGTCGAAGCGATGCACGTCGAACTGAAAGCTGAAGTCGAGCGCAAAGGGTACGGCCACCTGTAACGCGCTCTCTTCGTACTGTCTGGAGAAGAAGACGGGTTCTTGGGCGGGTCGTGGTCAGGGTCTCGTCGTGGCTGCAACCTGTGAGTCTCGCCGGAGTGTGTTCCGACGCATCGCGAACCGACCACACGCTGACTGGCCAATATACGATACGACGCCGTAGTACGAACGAAGCCCGCTTGCCGGCCTGGATTATCCGGACGGTCTCGCAGACCTGGTTCAGACACGACGTCAACGAGTCGATCGAGGAGTTCGTTTGCTTGCTCCCGGTGGCGTATTTCGGATTCGACGCGCACGACCGCTCCGCAGGATCGATTTGCTACGAGATGGACACACTCTTTTGCGTCTTCGTGCTGAAAGAATGCCACGGATGGAACCACGAAACAGTACTGATCGAGTACCTCGAGTGTCGTCCAGCTCTCTGCGAGCAACTGGATCTGGAGAGAGTGCCGAACCAATCGAAGTTGAGACGGAACTAGTACAACCGGTTCATTGCGAAGTTTCGCGAAACAGTCTCGGCCGGTGCTGATCGGCCAGGTTATCTCGACGATAGGTGGGGATTCATCTGCGTAACCGAATACGAAGGATATTGAGGATATCGTGGGTTACCGGACGCCGTACTCGAGGTTCTCGAGGAGGCGGCCCACGAAGAGCCCGAGCCTGGGGGAAACCGCGTCCGCATCGTCGCCGCCGGAGGCGGGTTGGGCCGCGAGCGTTTCCACGAAGGCTTCACCGAACGTCATTGCTTCAATGGTGTCCACGACATCGATCGTGAGGCCCTCATCCGACGTATCGAGATCAGGATACCGGTCTTTCTCCGCCTGGGCGTATTCGATCGTCCACGACGAGCCACCGACGAGCTCGATAATTGTCGAGACGTCGCCGACTTCGATCCGTCCCATATCGGCGTCCACATACACGATCTCGTCCTCGACGGTCGTCCCGTACCGCGTCATCTCGTCCCTCCGCG
>CAZWHR010000200.1:0-1721 GCA_964633675.1 uncultured archaeon
GGCGTATCCGTCGGCGGGGTCTCCGTCGGCGGGGCCGACGAGTCAGTTTCGTTCACCCGCTCGGCGTGCAAAGTGAGCGTCGTCATTAGGGTCTCGCCGGCCACCCGGCCCCTCGTATCGATACGGAGGCTTACCATGCGGGATTCGCCGCCAGCCAGGACCAACGGGTTGCTTTTGTCCTGCAGGGACCGATTGTCACCGACATAGATTTCGACAGACGAGCCCGCATCGTGGGAAACCCAGAGCCGCCGCTCGCTGTTCTCGGTGTTATTCAGGACGAATACATCGCGAATGATAGTCACCGTTTCCGGATTGAGCTTGGAGATATCGACACTCAGATTGCCATCATCGCCGATTTCCGCGTACTGGCCGTTCGAGCCATTGGCAGGTTCAAGCGTGATCCCGGGATCGTCCCAGACCTTATCAGTTCCCTCGCCGGACACCGCCGCCGTCGGCACGATCATCCCGGACACCCCTAGGATCACGAGGGCGAGCGCAACGGTGTTGAGGCTGAGGAGCTTCATTGGGTCTGGATTTCGTAGGTTCGACTATTCGATACACTAATCGCCTCGGTTGCCACGGCGAGGGCATTGCCGGGTTCGGAGCGGGTTGTAGAGGCTTAGTTCCCTGGGTGGGGGGCGTTAATCGTCAGGGACTTCCACCGTCTGCGTCGGTAGCGTTGATGGTCATCGTGGCGTTGAATGAGGGGATATCGGTGGTATTACCATTGACTGTGAATTGCAAACCGATTCCCGCAGTCTCACCGGTTCCAACCTCCTCCGAGAAATCAGTGACTCCGCTGTTATTCACGCCTTGAAGATTAGTGACGTTGGGAGCGGTTGGTGAACTTTCATTGCTGGTAACGCTATCCACTGAGAGGTTTATAGTTTCGCCCCCCTGATTGGTGACATTGATGATCGGCGAGATCGTAGTTGTCGCCTCAGCATTGACACCGGTCGCTGTTTCATCCGATAGGTCGAGATTGAATGATTTTACACCACCAACCGATTCATCCAATGCCCCATAGGTGGCTGCCGATAGCCCGATTAGTCCAGAACCATCACCCACGACCTGGACAGAAACCGTCCGATCTGCCTGCACACTCGTAAACGCGCCACTCGCCGTTACCAGCCCGATCGCGACGAAAACCGCGAGCAGGGCCATCAATTTGCCTTTGGGCTTTCTTGTCATTCTTGTATTCTCCGTGTTGTTGTTCGCGCAGGATTGTGGACCGAGCCACCCTCCGCGCTTGAACTTCCGTAAGACCCCCTATACTATTGTAAGACCGCTCTAATAGCTCCATAGGACGGCCTAAATCATGGTAGAATTCCAGTTAGGATGGCCTAAGAGATCCATTTTGAATCCGATTGGGTCAGTTCAGGCTCACTAAGAAATTAAAACCCCACAATCCATAGTAGTGTATATGGTACCTTGATTGGTGGTACGCTCGATTGCTCCTGGAAAACCCGCCGAATAATTGATCCACGAGCCTAAGGGATCCTTAGAAAGCTATAGACCGCCCGCTTCTATACATCGAGCGGCATTGCCGAAGTCGTGCGGATCTCGGAATCACGGCATGATAGTAGGTTCACAACTCCGATCTAGCTGAAGAGCAGTACTTCTGAAAGAAACGTACAGCCCCGGAATCATCTAACTATTGGCCATCTAATGGTTAAGGTAATGGCCGAGCCATTGAGATGTGTCCCTTCCAACCGCAGCCA
>CAZWHR010000200.1:1749-2511 GCA_964633675.1 uncultured archaeon
GTCGATTTCCAGACTAGTGCGGTCAGGCTGTTGCTCGGACCCTACGCCGAAATCGAACCGGATGACGGTTGGGGGTTCTCGTCTGTTTCTTTGTCGACATTAATGCTAGCTCGACACTGATTGCGAGAAATAAAACACACCACATGACAAACCGGGATTCCCGCACAGTCAGACAAATGTCGACCACCATCCCATCGACAGACTCGCTAATAGCCTCCAACAGAGTTAGGTGCTGGCGATCCTCTTCGGCTATAGCGGTCGATGTGGTGTATTTGTACCTGCGGCCCGTACACTGTCCCGGGCTGACACCGACGGCGGCCTCCATGCCCAGGGTCTGGGCGTGACGGCCGCGTTCACCACTTACATCACGCGGTCAGGTCGGGTGCGGAACAAACGCCAAAAGATTGCTGTTGGGCACATTAACCGACAGCGACAAGCCGAGCGAAGTTATCGCCGGGTTGGTCGATCTCCTCAACTCATAAACGATCATGGTAGCGAACGCCTATCCGAAGCTGGAATCTACGTCAGCAGCAGTGCTTGCTCCTTGGCATGGTCACTGATCCGCCGGTTCAGAAATCGTCAGCCAGTAGCGCCTTGGGACGAACCGAGGCTGGGGTCGTTGAAGAGTGTGTCCGAAAAACACTGCACCAACCTTCCATCTTAGGCTATTTCCACTCGAAACTTACCATAATTTTATCTAGACAGAACATGATGACATGATAGGGATTCACCTGTGTCGTATAACTTCATCCGATACGATCA